>CANHYD010000001.1 GCA_947464705.1 Verrucomicrobiota bacterium
GACACTCAGGCCGCCACGATGGATCGCCCGGTGGCCGCGCTGATCCAAGATCTGAAGCAGCGAGGCATGCTGGAGGACACCCTCTTTGTCTGGTCGACGGAGTTCGGCCGGAGTCCCGTCACCCAGGGCGTTGATGCCCCGGGACGGGATCATCATCCGAGTGTGTTCACCTCCTTTTTGGCGGGTGCTGGAGTCCGGCCGGGGTATCAGTATGGGTCGTCCGATGAGATCGGTTACTCGGTGGGCGAGAATCGGGTGAGCATCCCGGATTTCCACGCGACGATTCTCCACCTCTTGGGCATCGATCACGAAAAACTCACCTTCTACCACAACGGCATCAATCGACGTCTGACCGATGTCCACGGTGAGGTGATCCAGGGAATTCTGGCCTGAGGGGCGGTCCTGATCGGTTGCATCCGGAATCTCCCAAGGTTGACTTCGGCCCGTGCGCCGCTATTGCTCCGCCCGTCCTTTTTTAAACGCCATGGCCACGATCACCATTCTGCCCACCCAGAAGTCCGCCGAAGTCCCCGATGGAGAGTTGCTGGTGGAGGCCGGCGAGTTGGCCGGAGTAGAAATGGAGGCCGGCTGTTTCAATTGCTCCTGCGGCACCTGCGCCGCCGAGGTGGTCTCCGGCATGGAGAATCTCTCGCCCCCCACCGACGAAGAGTTGGACGTGCTGGATCAGTGGAACAAAGACCCCGAGCGATTCCGTCTGACCTGTTGTGTCCGCCTGATGAAGGATCAATGCACCTTGCGCGCCGGTCATTGATCCGCACTGCCTGAACCGTCGGTTTCGGGTAAACCAGCCAATCGACGGTTGCCGATGACGGAGTAGAACCTCCAGACTGCTGCGCAACATGAAGTCTGGTTCTCCGCTGCTGGTCATCTTTCTAACGGTCTTCATCGATCTGATCGGATTCGGCATCTGCCTGCCGTTGCTGCCCAAATACGCGGAGCGATACGGCGCCCAAGGATGGCAGATCGGCGCGGCCATGGGGGTGTATTCGCTCATGCAGTTGGTGTTTGCTCCGTGGTGGGGGCAATTGAGTGACCGGATCGGGCGGCGGCCGGTGCTGCTGGTGAGCAACTTCGGCTCGATCATCGCCTACGGGCTCTTTGGGCTTTCGGCGAGCTACGTCGGAGACACTGGTTTCTGGATTCTCGTGGGTTCCCGTATCTTTGCTGGCATTTGTGGCGCCAATTTATCCGTCGCCTCCGCCTTCATCGCCGACGTCACCACCCCCGAAAAGCGCTCCAAAGGGATGGGGCTCATTGGCATGGCCTTCGGTTTGGGCTTCATTCTGGGGCCGGTCCTTGGGTCGCAGGCCTTCAAGCACTTCGGGTTGGCAGGGCCCGGAGCCGTGGCCGCGGGCATTTGTGCGCTGAATTTCTTGTTGGGCTGCTTCATTCTGCCGGAAACACGAAAGAAGGACGCCGTTCCCGCCATCCGACGTCCGCGATTGGCCCAGATCCGCCACGTGCTAGGCATGAAGGAGGTCGGATTCTTGATCGGCATCTACTTCCTCGGGACCTTCGCCTTCACGGCTTTCGAATCCACCCTGCCCTTGCTGTTGGACACCAAGCTGCACTTTGACGAGGAGCATGTCGGTTATGTCTTCGCCTTCTGTGGCATCATGGCTGCCCTCGTTCAGGGCGGAGGCATCGGACGCCTGGTCAAATCTTTCGGTGAGCGCCGCCTGATTGGGGCGAGCCTCATTGTGGTGGCCGTAAGCCTAGTACTCATGCCCTTGGCCAACTCCTTGACCACAATGCTCGCGGCCCTGGCTGTTTTTGCCATCGGATCGGGCATCAACCGCGCGCCCACCATGGGCCTCATCTCGCAACTCAGCCCGGTGGACGAACAAGGAACCACGCTCGGAATCGCCCAAAGCGCGGGCACCCTGGCCCGCGTGCTCGGACCGACGGTGGCCACGACCCTCTACGACCTGTGGTTGCCGGCCCCTTACCTGGCCTGCGCCACCATCGCCCTGCTGGCCGGACTGCTTGCTGCGCTGCGCCTAATGGGGTCCACTGCAAAATCCCCATCGGCATGAAATACGTTTTCCTCAGTCTAATGACCGCGGCCTCAGTGCTGGCGGCCGACAAAAACTGGCCCGAATTCCGCGGGCCTCGAGGCGATGGCGTTAGCACCGCAGCGAAGCTCCCGCTGAAGTGGTCCGAGCAGCAGAACGTGGCGTGGAAGACCGCGGTCCATGACAAAGGGTGGTCATCACCGGTGATCTGGGGCGATCAGGTTTGGGTGACCACGGCGACCGAGGATGGCCGCCGGCTCTATGCGCTGTGCTTCGACCGGGATTCCGGGAAGGCGGTTCACGACATCCTGGTCTTCGAAGCCGAGCAACCGGATCTTTGGAAGCGGTACAACAGCTATGCCTCGCCCACTCCGGTCATCGAAAAAGGCCGGATTTACGTGTCGTTTGGCGAAGCAGGTACGGCCTGTTTGGATACGCGCTCTGGCAAGAAGCTGTGGGAGCGCCGCGACCTGAAGTGCAACCACTTCCGGGGAGCGGGCTCATCGCCGATCCTGCATCAGGGGGCCCTCTTTCTGAACTTCGATGGCAGCGACCGGCAGTTCTTGGTCGCGTTGGACGCCAAGACCGGAACCACCCGCTGGTTGAAGGATCGATCGGTTGACTACAAAGACCTCGGGCCCAACGGTAAGCCCGAGGCCGATGGCGACATGCGCAAAGCCTTCGCCACCTGCTCGGTAACCACGGTGGACGGCATTCCGCATCTGGTCAGCCAGGGAGCCAAGGCGGTGTACGGGCTGGATGCCCGGGATGGACGCGAGTTGTGGCGGGTCGAGGAGCGCACCAGCCATTCGGCAGGAACGCGTCCCGTGATCGGGCATGGCTTGATCTTTGTTCCGAGCGGATGGTCGCAAGGACAAACTCTGGCCATTCGCCCTCATGCTGCCGGTACGGTGCTGGACGCCAATGGGGAGTCTGCTCCCGTGGGCGGTGTTCAGTTGGCATGGAAGTCCAAGCGGGGCACGCCGAAGAAACCGTCGTTGACGTTGGTTGGCGATCTCCTCTTCGGAGTTGAAGATGGCGGTGTGGCCAATTGTTGGGAGGCCACCACCGGTAAGCTGGTCTGGAGCGAGCGGTTGGGAGGCAATTACTCGGCCTCACCCTTGGCCACTCGGGATCGACTTTATTGTTTCAGCGAAGGGGGCGCCGCGGTCGTGATCGCCGCTGATCGGACGTTTCGTCGTTTGGCCGACAACCAGCTCGATGGAGGCTGCATGGCTTCCCCTGCGGCCGCTGGCGAGGCTCTCTGGGTTCGGACACAAACCCACCTCTATCGGATCGAAGACCACCGCTAAAACTTCTGCGCCACGGACTCGGGATGAAGTAGGGCGTTCCGAGTCCGATTGACTCTCACGGGGATCACCATGCATGCGAAAAATGCGTCGATCCCATGAATAGATTTCTTCGGTTCGCAGCAAACTCCGAGATTCTCCTGATTCCAATCCGGGTGTATTCCTAAGGAGTGCTGAGCGCTTACGACCCGAGCGGCTACTTCGATGAGATGTCCCCGCAAACCGGCAGTTTCCGGAAACCCTACGAAACGTTCGCGCAGCGCTTCCAACAGATCACTCCCGAAGACTTTGACGATCGCCGTCGTGCTGTGGACACGGCGTTCCTGCGGCAAGGCATCACCTTCAATGTTTACGGCGACTCGGCAGGCACCGAGAAGATTTTCCCGTTCGATTTGATGCCGCGGATCATTTCCGCGAAGGAGTGGGAGTATTTGGAGCGAGGCCTCATTCAGCGCATCACCGCGTTGAATTTGTTTCTCCATGACATCTACCACGAGCAACGGATCCTGAAAGACGGCGTGGTGCCGCCCTACTTCGTGCTGTCGGCCAAGCACTTCCGTCGCGAGTTCGTCAATTTCAGCGTCCCCAAGGACATTTACATCCACATTTGCGGCTCTGACCTCATCCGCGGCGGGGATGGACAATGGATGGTGCTCGAAGACAACGGGCGTTGTCCGTCGGGTGTCAGTTACGTGCTGGAAAACCGGCGCGCCATGAAACGGACCTTCCCGGCGATGTTCGAGAGCGTTGGTGTGCGGCCAGTCGACCAGTACCCGCAGGAATTGCTCAAGATGTTGCAATACATCGCTCCCTCGGGTGTGGCCGACCCGACAGTGGTGTTGCTCACGCCCGGTGCGTACAACTCGGCGTACTTCGAGCACACCTACTTGGCTCGGGAAATGGGTATCGAGATCGTGGAGGGCCGGGATCTGGTGGTGCGCAATGCCCGCGTCTTCATGCGGACCACCAAGGGGTTGCAACCAGTCCATGTCATCTACCGGCGGGTGGATGACGACTTTATCGATCCCACCGTATTCCGTCGGGATTCGATGCTGGGAGTCCCCGGGTTGGTCCACGCCTACCGATCGGGCAATGTGTCGCTGGCCAATTCCATAGGCACGGGGATCGCCGACGACAAGGTGATGTATTATTTCGTGCCGCGGATGATCAAATACTACCTGGATCAAGACCCGATCATCCCCAACGTTCCCACCTACCTGGCCAGCGAAGAAGCCGACCGGAAATACATGCTGGCCAACCTCGACAAGCTGGTGGTGAAGGCTGCCAACGAGTCCGGCGGCTACGGCATGCTCATGGGCCCCATGGCCTCGGCGGCAGAGCGGGAGGCCTTCCGTGGTGCCATCGAGAAAGATCCCCGCAATTACATCGGTCAGCCGATGATCAATCTCTCCACCCACCCGACCCATGTGGGCGGGGGGCGGTTCGAGCCGCGGCACATCGACTTCCGTCCCTACATCTTGTACGGAGAAAAGCCCATGATCATCCCCGGAGGCTTAACCCGGGTAGCACTGACCAAGGGCTCCCTGGTGGTCAATTCCTCCCAAGGCGGAGGCAGCAAGGACACCTGGGTGCTCTACGGCGACGAATAACCGCAATCCACCACCCCGACGACCATGCTCTCCCGAGTCGCCAATTCCCTGTACTGGATGTCCCGGTACATCGAGCGCGCCGACAACACGTCGCGCATCGTCGATGTCAACCTGCAGTTGCTCCTGGATCATCGGAGCATGAATTCGCAGCAGTTCTCCGAGCACTGGCTGCCCATCATCGAAGCGACGGGTGATCCATCGGCCTTTTGGAAACTCAAGGATGTCGCGACGGCCGAAACCGTGACGGACTACCTGGTCTTCGAACCCAAGAACACCAATTCGCTCCTCGCGTCCATCTCACAGGCGCGAGAAAACGCCCGCATGGTCCGGGACCAGTTGACCACAGACATCTGGGAAGAGCTCAACCGCCTTTACCTCTACCTGCATTCCCAGAAGGCTCGGGAAGAGTGGGAAACCAGCCCCTTTGTTTTCCTCCACGAGGTCAAATCCAGCTCGCTGACCCTCCAAGGCCTGACCGACGCCACCATCCCGCACAATGAAGGATGGTTGTTCCTGCAAGCGGGCAAATTCCTCGAACGGGCCGACATGACCTCCCGCATTCTCGACGTGCGCCACGGGCTTCTGCCGGAGCGAGGGGTTCCTTCGGCCGTGAGTCAGGTAGACGCTCTGGCTTGGGCTTCGGTCCTCCACTCATGCAGTGCCTGGGATGCTTACAAATCCATCCATGGAGCCGAGGTGCACCCACGGTTGGTCGCTGAATTTCTGATGCTGTCGGATAATTTCCCCCGATCGGTCAAATTCTGTGTCGAGCGGCTGAACCGATCGCTGCGAAGGATTTCTGGGGTCGCTGACGGTCGATTCTGCAATGACTCTGAAAAGTTGGCCGGCCGGTTGGTTGCTCAGCTCCAGTTCGGAACCATCGACGAGGTCTTCCAACTGCTGGGGTTGCATCAGTACATCGATGCGTTGCAAATCCAGTTGATCGACATCGGCAATGCCCTCTTCAACGCCTATATCTTTCAACCCTTCCAGAACCTGGAGGCCGAGATTCTCGTTCAGCAGGAAGAACAACAACAGCAGAGTCTGGCACCTTCGCAGACCGCTTGAATCGGCGCGCTGGAGCCGTCGGTGTCGTGAATGAACCGGTCTCTGTCGAGACGGCTCGCAAAGTCCCACTCTCATTGCCTTGCGAGTGGTCTTTGACTTCGGAGCCAACCTCCCGTTTCTTGTGTGCGCATGTCGTTCGACGGTAAAAAACTTGGGATCCTGATCTCTGCGCCGCCCGAAGCCCCGGCCTTCCTTCACGGGGTCCGTTTCGCAGCAACCGCACTGAAGGCGGGTTGCTCGGTTTACCTCTATTGCATCGATTCAGCCGTAGCGGGTGTGGGCCACCCGGAGTTGCAGGCTCTGCGTCCGCAGGGGCTGAAGTTTTACGCGTGCGCCTATGGAGCACACCACCACGGCGTCCCCGTCGATGATCGAGCGATCTTTGCCGGACTGACCGTGGTGAGCGACCTCATCGCCAGCACCGACCGATTCGTCAGTTTCAACGCACCATGAAGCCCCGGGTTCTGATTGTCGTGGAATCGAATCCTCGGACCAGCGGTCGGCCGGCCGAGGCCATACGAGTCGCTGCAGGTATCGGTACCTGGAAGAAGGTTGAGGTGCTCCTCTACCTGCGAGGCGCTGCCATTCTCTCGTTATCGGAGTATTCCGATGAGTGGATCGACGAGGACAACTTCAGTCGGTACCTGCCGATTCTTCAAGAATGGGGACGACCGGTTTACGTCCAAAAGGGCGCGCCCGAGTTGGCGCTGTTGGGCGAGGCTTTGACCTCATTCGAAGAAGTTTCCGATGCCCAATGGGCCTCGTTGGCCGGCCAATCTACCTACGTGCTCCGATTCTGAGCCTCCGCGTCTCATGAAGCAAATCCTTCACATCCTGACCCAACCCGCGTCCCCCGCTGTGGAACAGCTGATCTGCGACCAGCGCCAAACGGCGGATCAGGAGGTTTTGGTCCTCTCGTTGAACCAGGCCTCTCCCGATTACCAACTCCTTTTGGAGAAGGTCTTTCAGGCCGATTCCATTGAGTGCTGGTGAATCCCACCGGCTTCCGACGGAGACCGACCTTTCAAGTAAAGTGCTCCCAGAGAGACGGACTCGGTGCCGGAGTGCCATAGCTCCGACGCAATTGGTGCGACTGCTTGAGCATGACGTTGGAATGCTGACGCTCGCCTTCCAAAGCCAACAGGGCCCGCTGGAACTCCAGCCCCATCGCTGCCTCTTGTTCCAGTACGGCCCTCAGGTGCCGTCGCTGATCCGCTGTCAACGCGTGGCTGGGTGGTAGAAGTCCCTCAAGGGCCCGCTGGCAGTTGGATTTTCGCTCCAGAATCGACTCCACTTCGGTCCAATCCTGATGCGAAATCGCCTCCTTCAAAAGTCCGTTGAACTCTTCCCAAGACCGCAAGGTGTTTTGGATCAGGTCTGAGACCGCCGGGATGGTATCCATCAGGCACTCATGTTGAACTTGACCCGTTCGGAAGACGGCGCACTGGTGGGACGAGTTGGGGCTGACTCCACAACGGATCCAGAGATTTGAGCGGCCAACATCTCGCGCCATGCCTCTTGGATGACTTGCAGGTGGCGTTGAGCTTCCTTCAGAGGGGCCGGATCCTTACGAAGATTGCCCTGGATCAAGTGGTCCCCAATGTAGCCGTACAGACCGAAGAGCTTCCGGGAAAAGTCACCGCCTACCTCCAGATCCAAAGCCACTCGCAGTTGGGAGACAATCGCCGCCGCCTTGGTAATTTGGTTATGAACGGTCTGCTGACGCAGGCCGAAATCGTCGATTTCGAACCCATCCACGGCTCGCTGGATAGCAACCACCGCACCATCCAGCAGCATCTGAACGATACGTTGCTTCGAGACGCTGGCCTCCGTGGCGGAACGGTAGGCCGCGAACGCAGTACGGGCCTGTGACATAGGCTCAGGTTTCTGAATTCAATTCAGACCTTTGAAAGACCAAAAAGATTCGCAATGCGATCCACACCATCCAATGGAGGGTAGGCACTATCCGGGCTGGCTTTGCGGACCAGTTCTTTGACCATCTTGAAATCATTCTCCGCTCGCACCTTGGCTTGGATCAACTCCTCGCGCGAGATCTTCGGGGCCGGTCGCAAAGAAACCGATTCACCCGGCTCGGGCGGTCGGCCCGTTTTGACCTTGGTCTCTGTGGACAGGGTCGGTTCCTGAGTTTTTATGGCTTCTATTTTCACAATACCTCCTCAGCCAAGAGGTTGCGGCAGGATCAGCCTGCACTTAAGGGGAAATGTGATTCCCATCAGGATTTTTTTGACTGAGGCCCCGAGGAGGCCTTCTGGAGGTCATTGGTCGTGGCCAAAGGACTCGGTGCCGGTTGGAAATCCCTCTTGAGCAGGCGCACAGTCCGCGAAACGCCGTATCGGATGAAGCGCTGCGGACTGTCCACCGATAACGCCGGTGGTGGATCGGTCTCGATACCCATGGATTCTCTCAGGTATTTTCTGGCGTCATTCAAGGTGGGGGCCTCTCCGGCATTGAATCCGTCATCGAACTGCCAAAGCACTACCCCGTCATGGACTCGGACGAGACTGAGTTTGATCCCGATTCGCAGGGGTGGGTAGGGCTGGTAGGTCGACAGGCTGGAAAACAGGATCGCATCCGCCGAAGTCTGCCGTTGGACATCCTGCAGCAGTTGGCTCGGGAGAGCCTCGGTGGTCCGCAATTCCAAGGCACCCTGCAACCAGCGTCCTTTGGGCGGCGTGTAAAACACCGCCTCAAACGGGCCGTCTTGTCTCAGTTCGGCAATCAAACCCGCCTGAACCTCGGTGGCCGCTTCGGATTGGGGTGTTCCCAAGCCACCTTCCGGCAAGGCCGTGGGCAGAATGGCCACACGCGAGACGGTTTTCAGGGAGTCAAAACCCACCGAAGAGTGGTTGTACTGGGTCCGAAAGGGGCCGGTGTAGGAAGGGTCCGTCAGCCGCTTGGCCACTGAGCTGCAACCCATGGCCAGACAAAGCGCCACTCCCAGATTAAGGACATGCACCGGCCGGATCATGCGGATATTCCAAGTTTCTGGTTGAGGAACTGTATCTGAGAGTTGGATTTGGCTTGAGCGGCCTCCATGGCCCGGAACCCCGCCAACAGTCGCTCACGGTTGGACTGGACACGCCGTTCCATGGCCACCAACTGCTCATCCAGCCGCGTGGATTGTTCGGTCAGCCCTTTCTGCCGCTGAGGCAGAGTGCCCGAGATCTCGTCCACCATCGGTTTCACAAAAGCAGTGATCCGGGCACTCAGGCCAGTCGTGGTCGTCGAGAAAAACTTCTGAACTTCAGTCAACTGGCCCGACAGAGCACTGGTCAGAGCCGCCGAGTTGGTGGCGCTCAGCTCATTGGTATAACCCGAAGTGCTATAACCCAAATCTGTGAGTCCACGAATCGTGGTGCTGGGCCCACCCGACAATTGGGGGGCCAGCAAACTGCGGAGGTTGGAGCCCAGTTGAAACACCGTCTGATCGTAAGCCAGAACTCCGGCGGTTATCTTGCCCGCCGCATCGCGATTGCTGACCGTCAACGATGAGATGAGTGATTGGACCCGATTGACCGAGCTGATCAACGCATCGACGGCGGATCGGACTGCGCTCGTGTCGTTGGCGCTGGCGATGGTGGTAGTCCCCACCTTGGAGGCGGTAATTGTCAAACCGGTCAACCCCGAATCAGCATCCGTGATAGTGTTGGAGCGGGCCTTGGCAGTGGCTCCACCGTTGATCGAATACTCTAGGTCCGTCCCACCGCTGAGCGTGCCTCCTTTTTGGCTAGTTAAGCCAAAGGCTGTCAGGAAATTACTCGAGCCACTTTGCGACAGCACAACGCCTCGGTTTCCCGGTTCCTTGTTCTTGAGAACAATCCGGTTCATTCCGGAGTCGAAGGAAGCCTGAACACCGGCGGCCGAGTCGTTAATGCTGTTGAGCACCGAAGACAAGGTGCTGCTGGAGGAGTAGTCGATGGAAACCCCGTTGATGGAGAAAGACCCGGTCGTTGCGGTTGTCCCGTAGGCCAGCGGTGTCACCAAGGGCTGACTAGACAGAGCGGAGGCGAGTTTGAGAGAACCCAACTTGGAGTCGCTGACCGCGCTGGCACCGGAGGCAGGAGTAAACAGTTTGAGGCAACTGAGGAGGTTGGATGTGTCCGAAGGGGCTCCTAGGATAAGGCTCTCCCCGGCAACCGGAGCCAGGGTGACCTGATCGTTGCTCGTCGAATAGGTGGCGCCTGCCGTTGAACCGCTGACGTTCCTCGTCGAACCGATGGCAGTATCTAGTTTGACCAGCAGGTCCCTAAGAGTATCGGTCGTAGCTACGGTCACGGTCGTATTGGTCACCAAACCTGAGGCGTCCCTACGTCCGATGGTCACGGTTCCGGCTGTCAGCAAACTCCCCCACCCTGCTTCCGAAAGCACGGGGCCTGTGGCGCTGTTGACAGCGACCGGCGGGTTTGCCGTGGTGTAGGTGTTGACGTCCTGAGAGTGCAGCGGGCTGATGATTCCGGTGTTCGCCCCCAACCAACTGGCCGGTGTCGCGAGGGTAGCCACATTGATGGAGTAGCTTCCAGTCACGGCTCCTGTCGCCGCACTTACCGAAGCGATGGTCGAGTCTGAAGTGCTGACCGATCTGCGGGTGTACAAGCTGGAATCACCGAGCGCCGTGGCCTTGGTCTGGAGATCGTTCAGTTGCGAGGTGATCTGCCCGAGGGCGTCGCGGCGTTTGGCCAAGGTGGACTGCTCGATCCGGACTGTGTTTTGCGGAGTCCGCTCCACCGCCGTGAGTTGATCCACCACCGACTTCCAGTCGAAACCGGAAGCCAGACCCGAAATGGACATGTCCAAGCCAGCCATAAGCAAAAATCAATAAACGCAGTCGAGTGAGATCCGCTCACCGCAGGGGCATTCCACGGTGACCTTTTGCACTACCTCCCCTACTCGAGTGACCACGATACCGGGCGCCTTGGGCTCCTGGGTCTCGACCGGAGGCACCACTTCGGGAGCGTACAAATCTCGCAACGAAATCGGCCGCGACTTGGTCATCGTTCGGGGGGAACGAATACCGGAAAGAATGGTTTCGATGACGGCCTCATCGAGCCCCATGCGAAGTGCCTCCGAAAGATCGGCCATCGCCTTGTCGGCTGGAATCGAGACCGAGGGCTTGGTGTCGACCGGTTGGGTGACCGGGGAAAACTCTGGCACAACCGAAGCCGGAGCAAATTCGTACCGAGGAAATGGAACAAACTCAGCGGCCATGATCACTCGTTCTTGGAAGGCATCTTCCCGGCCCGCACCACAATGGCGACCCGCCGGTTGCCGGGATCGTCACGCGGGCGATCCGGCAGCGGTTGCTCGCTGCCCATCCCTGAAATCTTGCGGATCTGTGACGGTTTCACGCCAAAAGATTGCAGCAATTGGCGGGCCGAGTTGGCTCGGATAGCTGATAATTCCCACGGATCCCCGTCCGCTGTTCCCGCCTCTCCAGCGGTGTGTCCGTTCAATTCCAACTCCAC
The DNA here is from genome assembly GCA_947464705.1 of Verrucomicrobiota bacterium. Taxonomy (GTDB): domain Bacteria; phylum Verrucomicrobiota; class Verrucomicrobiia; order Limisphaerales; family UBA9464; genus SXXZ01. The sequence continues at coordinate 11,508 of CANHYD010000001.1, forward strand.
CTGAGGATAGCGGGCCAATTCCCATCCCACGGTCTCGAAGACCAACTGACCATATTCGGTCATACCCCGGGCTCCGGATTGAAACAGCGGTTTCCCGGGATTGTCGAAGAACGTAATGAGCAATCCTTCGCTCGTCCGCTCCACCTTCACTGAACGGGTGTCCTTCCACTCGGGATTGTCCATCACAGCTCTCTCCAGGCGTTCATCCAGTCGCTGCATGTAATCCAGCGGGACAGCCGACTGATTTACGAAGAGTTGCGAACGGTTCGGAGTACCATCCGATTCAGAGGTCTTCTGAGGCAGGACTCCCAGAGAGTTCTTAACCGTGGACATCATCCGGTTGCGGAAGTAACTGGCCAGTTCGCCCTTGGTCTTCTCGTCCTGAGCAACGATCCACATGACCATGAAGAATGCCATCATGCCCGTCACAAAGTCGGCATAAGCCACTTTCCATGCACCACCTCCTCCAGCTCCCATAAGTCAGTTTGTTTAGAAAACCCTGCTCACTTCATGGTCTTGAGCATCGTCTCCAGCTCGGAAGATGCCGGGCGAACGTCGTCGCTGAGGACGCGGCGGCCCACTTCGCAGGCCAACAGAGGTGCGGCTCCATTGGCAAAGCTCACGGTCGCCTCCTTGATGGCATTCATGTACATGGACTCAGCGCGGCCGATGAAGTCGATGTTCGTGGCCAGCGGTGCAACCACGCCGTAAGAAGCAAAGATGCCGTAGAACGTTCCGCACAGGGCGGAGCTGATGCTCGCTCCGACGACCGTGGTTCCCTGGTCGATCTTACCCATCGTCAACACGATGCCCAGAACCGCCGCAACGATTCCGAAGGCCGGCATCGAGTCGGCCACCTTACCCAGCACCTCCACCGGCTCATGGTGCTCGGCATGAGCGGTTGCCAGGGATTGCTTCATGAGGGACTCCAGCTGGTCGGGTTTGATTCGGCCATCGACCACTGGCTTCAGACCATCACAGAGGAAGTCCATGGCGTGATGGTTTCCGTAGAACTTGGGGTACTTCTTGAACAGGCTGCTCCCGGCAGGGTTCATCACGTGTTCTTCCAAGGCGATCATGCCACCGCGACGCCCAAGGACGAAGAGCTCATAGAGGCACTTCAACAGTTCCTCGTAGTTGGCCTTGTTGTAAGGAGCCCCTTTGAGGGTCGCAGTCAGACCATGAACGATTCCTTTCAGTGTCTTGACCGGGGCCATGATGACCAAGGCGCCGGCACCCATTCCGAAGATGGGAATGACCTCTCCGGTGTGATACAAGCCCGCTGGGTTGCCACCGTTCATGACGAAGCCAAGACAGGTGAGACCGATGATGATGACGAATCCGATGATGACGACCATAGGGTTTAGATGGGATTGACTCGCTTGATGTAGGCACTCAGTGCCGAGACGGCCTGCACATGGATCTGACAGGCACGCGCTTCGGTGAATCCGAGGATTTCTCCGATGTCCTTCAATCGGAGCCCCTCGTAATAGAACATGTTCAGAACCTTTTTTTGAACGTCGGGCAACACTTGGATCCGGTCGCGGATCTGCTGGTGTAATTCCCGTTGGAGCAGCATTTCGGAGGGACCCTGCTGATTCAGATCCGCCAACTCCCGAGACGGCAGCTCGTCGCTCGCCAAGAAGGCAGGTTCCGAGAGACTTTCGAAGATCACTCCGCGCAACCGATCGAGCAGTAGCCGGTACTCCGGCATGCCGATTCCAAGTCGCGAGGCGATTTGCTCTTCCGATGGAGGCCCGCCCAATTCGGTGGTCAGTGTATCAATGGTCTCCTCAAGCGCTTGGCGACGCGCCAGGTCGGACCGGGAGAGCGGGCTGATACGGCGCAGTTCGTCGAAAATCGCATTTTTGATGCGAATGCGGGCAAAATGGGGAAAGGAAGCGCCTTTGAGCGGATCGTAGGTCCTTCCCGCTTGGACCAAGGCAAAAAGCCCAAGATTAATCCAATCATCCAAATCGGTCCCTGCAGGAAGCGCCGGGCAGTACCGTTGAACGGTTCTGACCACCAACGGAGCGTATCGGCGCAGCAAGTCCTCCTCACCGTCCGCGGGCCCAACGCTGTCCCGATAGCTATGCAGCGCCCGAACCTTATGGGTCAAGGAACTCGGTGCTGCCGGTGCTATTGTGAACTCAGTGGCTGGCATTACCCCTCGTATTCGCTGGATTTTCCATGGCCGCCTTCTCGTTACCCGCGGTGGTGGCCAAGTCCGACTCCTTACTGGCTCGATAAATCAACCGGCACCACTGGCGGGAAATGAGCGCCATGACGCCGCCCGAAATGGCCGCATGAAACAGGCTTTCTACCCAATCAACGCCATTAAATAGGGAGATCGCCAGCAGCAGCAGGGCGACTCCGGTTCCGATGGCGGCGCTGACAAGTTGAATCATACGCTGCGAGGCTCTCGGACCTTCGGATGGGATTGCAGCACTTCGAGGATGGCATCATCGCTCAGGAAGGGCTTCCGGGCATCCAACACACCTTCCCACTCGATCATCGCGGACGAGAGGAGCCGGGCCTTCATGGCAGGATGGGTTGGAACCTCGTCTTGTGAGGCGTGGTTGCGGACCGAACGCATCTCCCGCTCGAGCCAGGACACCGAAGCCAAGGGTGTCTGAAGTTCGCGGGGCAAATCCACGACCGAGAGTGCCGAGGCCTGACCCGGACCCGGTGCCTTCACCCAGGCTGAAATGGGGTGACCTTCGGACAAGTGCTTCGCCCAGCCCTCAGCCAAAGCCATCGGATCGCCACGGAAACCCGGATCGGACCGCCGCCCTTTGACGCTGGCGGTCGCTCCGCGAACCCGTGACAGAAATTGTTTCTGGCAAACCTGTAATCGGGCCTGCGGCCACTGGTTGGCTGCAGCCTCGAAGAGCCCGGGGGTCATCCGGGCGGTCAAACCACAAATCTCTCCCATACCCCGCTGTTCCAGGGCGCGAAAAATCTCAGACCATTGGGGATTGCTGGTCGTACCCAACGCGAAATCGGCGACCATCCGATACCCATGCTGATCCACCGCGACCAGGCAAGTGGCCGGCAGGCACTCCGATCCGGAGTTTTGGCTGATCCGCTCCCGCCAGGTCAGCACGAAGAGCCAGAAGTGCCTCGGGAGTCTCCGGCGGCGCCATCCCCGGATTTGGGAATCCAAAGTGAGGGCCGCCCGCTCCACCTGGGACTCGTCAAAGCGCAGCCCGCATCGTTCATCGAGCCAGTCTCTGGCCGCATTGGGTGCCTCTCTTCGGAGCACGGCTGCAGCGACGGCTACCTGCCGGGCTCGATCCATCCAGGTGCCTTGGTCCAGAGGCGGTGGTCGAAACGGTGTGAAGACAACAGCTCCATCCTCGGGTGATCGAGATCCCGGAGTTGATGTCGGGAACTCTTGGGGCAAATTGGCCACCAATTCCCGCAGGATTGAAGCCAGGCGTGAGTGCCCTTCGCGGGCCAAGACCTGGATCGGGTTCTGAGGAACCACGGGATCCTGGAGCTCCATGGCAGATGAGTTTTCCAAAGTCATGGAAGTAGTGATGAATAAGCCGTCACGTGGACCAGAGAGTTGTTGGCGACCATCGGTGCGGGCGGAGCCACCTCACCCCGCTCCTCGACCTGCATTCCGGGTTCGGCGTCGACGCCACTGACGCGAAGGAAGTCATGAATGTAGCGGGCTGAAAGAGCGATTGCCCCGGAGTTGGGGTGGGACTTGGGTGCTGGGTCGGTCACGATTCCCAGGATTTGACCCGATACATCGAGCACCGGGGCGCCCACCGTGGATAAGGGCATCCGGTCGGAGAGAGTGAAGTAGCGTGGATCGGCCTTGAGCCCCGAATTTCGCACCACACGCGCCCGGTGTGCCTTGGGCTGGAGGCTATCGCGCGAACTGGCTCCTGGCTCCATGTGCATGCAGAACACCCAAGAACCCGGAGCGATGGAGCTGCGGTTGGTTTGGACCGCCAACGAATGAAAAGACCGGGCTCCGCCTTGGATTTGCACAATGGCTAAGCCCAAGAAGGGATCCACTTTGACTGGGCTCGCCCGAAGTTTGCCACCGACAATGCCCACCGTAATGCTGCGGGCAGAACTGGGCACATGCGCCGCACTGGTCAAGACATGCCCGGCTCCGGAGACAATGAATCCCGCGCCGAAGGCACTGGGCATTTCGTCGGTCATCCGGGAGTCGGCTTGGATGGCGGCCACCCCGTCATCTCGGAACGAGGAAGGAACGGGCCGAAAATCACTAACCAAAGCGCGGCCGCGATCCAGATCGACCGGCGCCATGATCCGAAGCAACTGACGCCGAGCCGCTGAGGCGACCTCCAGTCCGCTCATCTCGGACAGCGTCCACCAGCGGTAAGCTTCTGCCATGTCTGCGCTCATGACCCGACCTCGGTAGTAATACTGGCCCAAAAGGTACTGAGCCTCCCGATGCCCATGCTCTGCGGCCTTCCGCAGGTAGTTCTCGGCCATGACTGGATTTTGAACACTGCTTCCCGAATCGTAGATCACGCCCAATTGATACTGGGCAGGCACGAAGTCGGAGTCCGCTGCCCTCCGGTACCATTGAATCGCCCGGGCCATATCCACAGGCACCCCCCGACCATAGTGATGGAGGCTCGCCAGGCTGCACATGGAAGGAACAAAGCCGTGCTCCGCAGCGCGAGTGAACCAAACCACCGCATTGGAGGCTTGGTTTTGATCCAAATTGAGCTGCCCTAACAGGTGCTGAGCGGCGACAAGTCCTTCACCGGATGCATGGTCCAGGTACTTCCGGGCCGCCGACCAATCCAGAGGCAGACCGTTGGTCCCCGTGTAATAGCTGCGTCCCAAATTGTAGAGAGCCACCGGATTGCCCAGTTCGGCTGCCTGCCGGTAGTAGGACATGGCCTTGGCAATGTCCTTGGGCACTCCCCGCCCTGTTTCATGCAAGTATCCCAGATTCACCAAAGCCGGTGAGCTCTGGCTCTGGGCGGCCCGTGAATAGGCGTCCAGAACGACCGGGGTCGCGCTCGTGGCCTGCTTGAGTTGGTTGGAGAGACCGACGTTGAACCAAGACCAAGAAGTGTCGGACGGGCCCGAGGGGTCGGTCACCCGGACCACAGGTTGCAGTACCTCATTGGTCACCTCTGCCGAGGTTCTCAATGGAACCAGCCCCCCTTTTTCAGCGCCTTCGGACGGCGGATCGGCTGCCCACAGCGAGCCCCCCACCGCGGACACCATCATGCCCAGAAGGAGCCCAGACAGGGCCCTCCGGATCCGGGTTCCCGTGGATTGCTTTTGGAGCGATACCGACATTCGAGGCCCTCGCAGCAACTCGCAGGCCAATCATTACTGCCGAACCTATGGCACGACCCGTGCTGCGGGGCAGGTATGACCGAAGCGCTGTTTGGCAGCGTCAACTACATGGCGGAGAAACGAAGCCTGGATGCGTGCGTCGAACGGCAGCGCGCCCTGGCGTCGAACATCGCCAACCTGGAGACGCCCGGTTTTCGGCGGATGGACGTCCCGGCGCAGTTCCGGAGCCAACTCTCCGAGGCGGTCCGCCGCCAGGATGTGTCGACCATGAATACGCTGCGGCCCAGTGCCTCGGTGGACTATTCGGCCCCGGCGAGGACCCCGGATGGGAATTCGGTCAACCTGACTGACGAGTTGATTGCCATGCAGGACAACGGATTGGAGCACAGCCTTCATGTTCAAATGATTTCCGGTCGTATGTCGCGGCTCCGGGCCGCCATCAGCGGGAGGATGTCGTGAACCTTATCCCAGGAGCCAATAGCGCCTCGCAGGGGCTGCGCGCCGAGCAAGTTCGACTGGAGATCATCAGTCAGAACATTGCCAACGCACGCACGACCAAGACCGCCGATGGCGGGCCTTATCAGCGTCAGTCCGTCCGATTCAAGGCGGCTCTTGGTGATGCCATGGCGGCGCAATCGTCGTCGTCGGCCAAGAATGAACCCACTTTGGAGATCGTCCGGGATCCCCGCCCCGCCGTCCGAGTCTACCAGCCCGGTCATCCGGATTCCGACAAGGAGGGATTTGTCGCCTATCCCGCCATCAATGTGCACGAGGAGATGGCCGACCTGATTTCAGCCAACCGTTCGTATGAGGCGAACATCGCCGTGATGCGCAACGGACGGGCATTGGCGCAACAGGCCCTCTCCATTGGGAAGCGTTGAGCACTGACTAACCACTGCCCGACACCATGACTCCCATCACCAATAGCTTCTCCAGCAACCTCGCCGCAGCGTGGGCACGGCCCGCGATGGCCAAGACGGCGGGCACGGCGTCCAGTGTCTCCGGCGAGTCTTCCGTAGCAGCACCCGGTTCCCGATTCGGGGATCTGCTCTCGGAAATGGTCCAAAAGACCGATGCCGGCCAGAAAACTTCTGCCGCGACCACCGGTGCCCTGCTCTCCGGTCAAAACGTACCGCTTCACCAGGTGATGATCGCCTCAGAGGAGGCCAGTGTTTCGTTCCAACTGATGTTGGAGGTCCGCAACAAGCTGCTCGATGGCTACCAGGAACTCATGCGCATGCAGGTCTGAGACCACCCCTGAGTCCACGTTCAGAAGCCCCGTTTGATTTCATCCATGGAAGTTGTTCAAAACCTGACCAAACAGTTGCGAGAGATCCTCGCCAAACTGAGCGTCACCCAGCAGGTGCTGTTTGGTTTGGCCGGTCTCGGCATCGTGATCGCCGGCGTCGCGGTCGCCCTGCTGGGCGGCAGGACCGACTGGCGCCTGTTGTACGGTCGATTGGATGCCGCCGAGGTGGGACGGATCGTGGGTGTCCTGGAAGCCCAGAAGATTCCCCATCGCATCGTCTCAGGTGGATCGGCGATCCAAGTCTCCGCCGAACAAGTGCATTCCGTGCGGGCTCAGCTCGCGGCCAAGGGCATGCCCAAGGCAGATGGCACGGGATTCGAGATTTTTGACCGCCCTGCCTTTGGCATGTCGGACTTCGTGCAAAAGGCCAACTACGTCCGAGCCCTTCAAGGCGAGCTAGCCCGCACCCTGCAGCAAATCGACGGTGTCGAGAGCGCACGGGTGATGATCGTGCTCCCGGAAAATCGGCTGGTGATCGACGCACAGCGCAAAGCCACAGCTTCGATCTTCCTGAATGTCCGCATGGCAGGTTTGCTGACGCAGGAAGCAGTCAGCGCCATCCGGTTCTTGGTGTCCAACTCCGTTGAAGGCTTGCAAGCGCGAGATGTGACTGTGGTGGACAACTACGGTGCGGTCTTGTCGGAGCCATCCGATGAGAACGGAGGGGCCTCAGCCGTGGGTGGTCAACTCCAGCAACGCAAGAACATCGAACGTTACCTCACTGAGAAGCTGCGTTCGATGTTCGAGACCATACTGGGTCCTGGACAGGCTGTGGTGCGTGTCTCTGCAGAAATCTCCTTCGACGCAGTGACCCGCAGTTCGGAATACTATGACCCGGCCGGATCAGTTCCGAAGAACCAAAAACGCACCCAGGAAATCACCGATTCGGTGAATCCGATCGCTGGCGGCGTGGCCGGGGTGGCTCCGAACACCGGCACCAACCTGAATGCTGCTGGTTCCCAGGGGTCCCGCCTCCAGAAGATTGATCAGACCGACGACTTCTACGTGAGTCGAAGCCAGACCAATGTGGTGGGGGGTATTGGCGGTCTCCGCAAGGTCAGCGCAGCGATTTTCGTCAATCAGCGCTACGAGGGCAAAGGGGCAGATCGCAAGGCGACCCCTCGCACCCAGGCTGACATCGACAAACTCAAGCGGGCCGCTGAACGCGCTCTGGGCCTGACCAAGGGTGACGAAGCATTGGGGGAGGTAGCCGTCGAAGAACTCCCCTTCAACGAGGAACCCAAGATCGAGGAAACAGCGCGATTGGATCGTGAAGCGCTTTGGTTCAAGGGCGTCGAGGCGGCCCGCGTGGGCGGCATGTTGTTGGGTAGCCTTCTGATCTTGTTCCTGCTCTGGCGAATGCTGCGGCGCGGCTCGGAGGAGATGATTGCTGCCGGAGTTCCCGTCGGCCAGCTGATGGCGGGCCAGCAGATGATCCTAGCCAACGGCTTGGTCGTGGGTGGAGGGGCACCGGGAGCCGCCGGGACCGCTGCCGCCGCAGCCGGCGCACCCAAGGGCGAGGGAGACGCCAGTGGCGAGGAGGAGGACAACGAGGCTGCTCAAGAGCAGAAGAAGAAAATGAAGATGGATTTCGGCCTGAGCAAACAGCGTCCGGAGCGTGTGACCCTAGAAGTTCTCAAAGACCTCATCCGGGACAACCCGCAAAAGATGACCCAGGCCGCACGTGCCTGGCTCACCGCGAAGCCTGAGGAGGGCGGCGAATGAGCGGTATGGAAAGCGCAGCCCGGGACATGCTGCGCGGGAAAACCGTCCCAACCGGTCCGGTTCGACTCACTCCTTCGCAAAAGATGGCGGCCCTTCTGGTGCTGCTCGGCGAGGAAAGCGCCAGCATCTTGCTCAAGAGTCTCGATGACAACGAGCGCGAGTTGGTGTCGTCAGAAATGGTCAATTTGCCGCTGATGACCGTCGAGCAGCAGACCTCTGTGCTCAAAGAATTTACGGAAATGGCCATTCAAGCCAATTCCGGGGTGAGTGGATCCGTCGAATACACGCGGATGGTGCTCGAAAAGTCGGTGGGTCTGTTCAAGGCGGCCGAGGTCATCGGGCGCGTGGGCACTCGGCGCACCTCGGTGGCCGCGATGCAACAAATCATCGATCTTGATGCCACCTCGATTTGCAACCTCCTCAAGGAAGAGCAACCCCAAACCGTCGCTCTGGTGGTCAGCTATCTGACGGCCCAGAAGGGATCAGAAGTGCTCAAGAGCCTTCCTGAGAGCCTTCAGGAACAGGTCATCGAGCGCTTGGCGACACTGGCTTCCACCCCAATCGAGGTGGTGGAAACGGTGGGAGAAGTGCTGTCCAAGAAGATCGGTCGAAAGGTGACCAAAGCACTCAACCAGACCGGAGGTATCAAGGCGGCCGCGGCCACCCTCAACGCGATGGATAAGACCATCCGCTTGGGCATCCTCAACAAACTCGATGAGCGGGTGCCGGATCTGGTGCGGTCCATCCGCATGAAGATGTTCACCTTCGACGATCTGGCCACGCTGGACGTCAAGTCCCTGCAAAAGATTCTTCGCGAGGTCGAGGCCGCCCGTCTGGCCATCGCACTGAGCGCGGCCAACGAGAATTTGAGACAGACCCTTCTGGGGGCGTTGTCGAAGCGTGCGGCCGAAACGGTCAACGACGAAATTTCCAACCTCGGGAAGACCAGTCTCCGCGAGATCGAGCAGGCTCAGGAAGGCATCGTGGATGTCGTCCGCAAGCTCGAGACCGATGGTGAGATCTCCCTCGACTCCGCCTGATTCATCCCATGACTCAAACACTGTTACAACATTCCTCAGCGCTTCGGGACATCCGTCTTTCGGTGCTGGGTTTCCACCGCGAAGAGCGACTGACTCCACCGGTGGATCTCGAAGCCCAACGTCGGAAGATCGAGCACGAAGCCTATCGCCGAGGCGTGGCCACGGCCACTGAAGCCTGCGAAGAGCGGGTCCGGGTCTTGCGCGAAGAACTCGAGCAGAGGCACCGTGAAGAAGTTGGAGTTTTCCTGGAACAGTTGTCCCAGAAGATGTCCACGCAGTTGGCCGAGCGGATGGAAATCCTGGAGAAGGCGTTGCTGCAACTGACGGTTGAGGCGGTGGCCAAGATCGTCGGCAGTCTGCCCATCACCGTAGACGTCATCGAAGCCAGTCTTCGAGAAACTTTGGGTGCCGCTCTCGGCACTCCGGTGGTGCGGGTGTTGCTCCATCCCGAGGATATGAAAATGCTCGAGAACGCCTCCTACAGCGAAATTCGCTCACAATGCGCGGCCCGTGGGATTCAGCTGGCGCCTGATTCTGCCGTCGATCGTGGCGGATGCCTCGTGGAGACCCAGTCGGGTTTCGTCGACGGCCTCCGGTCCTCGCGCATCGCCAGCTTCAGCAGCGCCCTTGAAGGGGCTTGATGTTTCAACTGGTTCCAGACAGCCCGACCGGTCTCAAGTTTGTCCAGCAGGCGCAGCAGCGCCTGCGAGAGGCCCGCTTGACCACCCCGGTGGGATCGGTGGTGCGGGTCGCGGGCCTGACGGTCGAATCCCTGGGCCCCAAAGCGGCGCTTGGGGACGTGTGCCAAATCCGCTGCTCAAACGGTCGGGAGATCAGCGTCGAGGTCGTGGGCTTCCACAATCAGAACCTGATTCTAATGCCCTTAGATACGATCGACGGATTGTGTCCTGGGGACGAGGTCCGTGCCAGTCCACAGCGGCGACGTGTGCCCTTGGCCTCAGGTCTCTCCGGGAGAGTCATCGATGCGTTGGGAAAGCCCATGGACACTGGACCTGCCCTCCAATGGGTCACTCCCACGGGGGATGGAATGGTCCCCAATCCGTTGACTCGTGCCCGAATCCAACATCCGCTCATCACCGGAATTCGGGCCATCGATAGTTTCACGCCACTGGGCCGTGGCCAACGGGTAGGAATCTTCGCTGGCAGCGGTGTGGGCAAATCCACGTTGCTGGGAATGATCGCCGGCCGCTCCGATGCGGACATTAACGTGGTCGCTCTGATCGGTGAGCGTGGACGCGAGGTCCGTGAGTTCATCGAGAATGATCTCAGCGAAGAGGGGCGGGCCCGCTCCATTGTGATCGTGGCCACCGCCGACCAACCGGCATTGCTCCGGGTCAAGGCGGCCTCACTGGCACTACAAATCTCAGAGCAACTCCGTGATGAGGGTCGCAAGGTGTTGCTCATGATGGATTCGGTCACCCGATTTGCCATGGCCCAGCGCGAAATCGGTTTGGCCGTCGGAGAACCGCCCACTGCACGCGGATACACGCCGTCGGTCTTCGCCGCACTACCTCGGCTCTTGGAGCGCGCTGGAAACTCGGATCGCGGGTCGATCACCGGCATTTTCACAGTTCTGGTGGAGGGTGACGATCTTACCGAACCGATTGCCGACGCCACTCGTTCCATTCTCGACGGCCACATCGTTCTGACTCGCGAACTGGCCGACCGCAACCACTGGCCAGCCATCGAGGTGCTGGGCAGCATCAGTCGCTTGAATCGAGATCTGCTGGGGTCCGATCAAATCACTCTCCAAGGAGAAGCCCGCGAATTGTTGGCGTTGTACCGCCAAAACCGGGATCTGATCGGAGTGGGCGCCTATGTGGCCGGATCGAATCCCAAACTCGATCGAGCCATTGCGACGCTGCCCCACCTTGAGGGATTCCTGCGTCAGGGGCAGACCGAGACACCGTCTCCGACCCCATTGTGGGAGTTGCTGGCGCTGGCCTTGCGTCAGGGAATGACATCGACCGGCAACGCCGTGGGAGACCGCTCGAAACAGGCTGGCTCGTTTCGTGCTGCGTCGGCTCGATAAGGTATGGGTCGATTCCGTTTCAGCCTGGAAACATTGCTTAAGATACGCGCCTCTCAGGAGAGTTCCGCGGCTCAAGCTTTGGCTCAGGCCAATCAGGAACAGTCCCGTTGCCAAACCGATCTGGACCAGGTGATGTTCGACAGTCGATCACTGAACGACTCCCTCTCCGAGGGCGGAGTCGCCGCATCCATCTCCATTGCGTTACGGCCTGGTCTGCGACTCAACGCCGAGCGCGCCCGAGTCGCTTTGGCGGCCAAACAAGTGGTTGTTAGCCAATGCTTGGCGGAGTGGCAGCAGGCCAAGCTCCGGTTGAGCCTCCTCGAAAAACTTCGCGAAGCCCGCCTCAAGGAACACCAGCGATCGGAACGGTTGGCCGAAGAGCGCTGGCTCGACGAGCGCGTCATCCAAAGCCTCTGACTCCCATGCGCACCCTCCTCCTGGCCTTTTTGATCGTTCTGCTCGGTATTGGAACTTCGGTCGCCACTTTCCTCTGGGGAGGCAAGATGGCACGGGCCCGCATTCAGGCGGCCCTTTCCCAGATCATCGAAGCGTCTCAGGCATCGGCGGCGATCAAGGCTCCGGAACAAGACATTCTCCAAGATCCGCCCGATGTCCAACCGGCTGGCAACGAGCGTCAGACCGAGCTGAGTTTGGCCGCTTTGGAGGCCATGCGGGAAACTTCCGAGCCGGGATCGCTGCGATTCGACAATCCGGATGTGGTCAATTTGCTCAACCAATTGCGCAGTCGCCAGGAGTATCAAGACAGTCGCGAAAAGCGTCTGAAGGAACTTGAAGAGCGGATCCGCATGGAAATGCAGAACCTGAATTTGGCCACCCAGTGGATTGCTCAGGCACGAGTCGCCCAAGACAACCTGTTGACCAATCGGATCACCTACCTGCGAGTGGAAGAGCAGAGAAGTCTCTTGGAGCACGGTCGCCGACTCTCGGCTCTGCCGCCGGTCCAGGCGGTGGCCATCCTGACCAACTACACTCCCGATGAGATCGCCCGGACCCTGACCGTAATCAACTCGACCAATGCGTCGTCTCTGTTAGGAGCCTTGGTCGGCACGGGCGATTCGGGGGTCCGACTGGCTGCCGATATCTCCCGCCGGATGATGCACATTTCGCTGCGGTCGCCCGACGGGACCAATTCCAGCGCAGCGGCACCCACACCATGATATCCGGCAATTTGAAGGCGCAGGATTCAATCCCGCGTGCCTCCCTGCCCTTTTCGTGGAATGCCGATGGAGATTCGGGATCGCAGTCCGCCGGGCCAACTGGAGGGGCAGCCTTCTTGCAGCATCTCGATACTGCCCAGTCTGTCCATTCTCAGGCGACCGGGGGTGCTCCTAAATCTAAGGACCCAACGTCTCACGACAGAGAGTTGCCGTCCGATGCACCCTCCAATGAGATCTCCCTGCCGCCCTCGGTTCAGCAGTCGGCTAGGCCTTTGGTCAAGCCGAGCCGGAAGGTAGCAGCCCCTCCCCGGGCAATGATCCATGCCAAGGCAAGATTTGTGGGTCCGAGCGCCGGTTCAGCCCCCGCGTCCCACGGGTTGGGCGTGACCCCGTCAGCGATTGCGGCCCGGCTTTCCTGTGACAATCCTCAGGCACACTCCCCCAGATTAAATGCGGAGTTGCCCAACCGGCCTCTCCCAACCTCAGCGGTTGATACCCGAACTGAGTGGCCACACGGATTTCCGCAACGTCCGCTCATGGATTCCCTGCGTTCGACGGAATCCAAGATTGTCTGGTCGCACGAACAATCTTCGGATCATTACCCATCATCGGGTTCCCTGCGGCCTGCCAACGATACGTTGAATAGACCCTCGCCGGGTGTTGCGTCACCTGTGTTGAAAGAGTCCGGCTCCAGGCCAGCGTGGGCATCTCCATCGAATCCGCTCTCCGGGGGGCACCCCCCGGTTGCGTCGGTCCTCGACGAGGTGGCACCAAAGCTTTCGATGGAAGCACACGGGGGGGCATCGGCTTCAGAAACCCTGGCGAATCCATCCATTGACGACACAACCGTCGTAGCGGCTTTGAATCGAGCCAATCGGGCTTCACGGGTGGCCGGTGCGATGGAATCTCTCCAGTCGAACACCAGTTCCCGTTCGTCAATCAGCTTGGTCCCGTCGGATCTAAAGCAGCCGATTTCAAGCGAAGTCCGTGACGCTGCTCGTCGGGCCGTGGCGCAATCACAAATACTGGAGTTCCCGTCGATTTCCGAACCGCCTGTTCGTCATACCACCAATGATGCATTGCGCAGCCTTGTTCTAGATCTCAGCACCAGCGCTGGTTCCAATTCCATTTCGGAATTCGGTCCTGCCTTGGCTGAACGTTTGGGGAAAACTGACGGGAGGCCCTCTTCAGAACCACAAGTGGCCTTAGGGCAGGTTTCTGTGAGTCCAAGACCAGTGACCGCGTCGCTCACCTCGGAGATCGTTGTTCAGCCTGCCTCAGAGTTCAGCCGACGGGCTCACGTTCCCGGCGGAAACCCAGATCCGGGCTTGGATCCATTTCGTGGAAAAATCTCAACGACCCATCCAACGCCTCTCCACGCAAGTGAGTCACCTGCCACTTGGGTGAGTGATTTACCATCGGAGTTGGTGCCCTCAGACGTTCCCGAAGATTTCGCCGATTCAGGAAAATCATCAGTTTCAGTGGCGACTACCGAGTCGGGCTTTCAGTCGGTGAAGCACATCGAATCGCGCTTGCAAGACGGTGAGTTCATTCCGCGAGAAAAAAACTCGATACCTCCCGGTTCAGAGTCTTTGGCGAGCACATCGACGACGGACGACATCGAACTGAGTTCAACCATCGATTCCAGTCTCACCGTCGCGCAATCCCAGCCCCTGCCGTCGGGACCCTCTTCACGGTCGGCGATGCGATCTCCTCTGGCACGAAATCCCAATGCTGGAGAATTCAATGACACAGCCGAGGTGTCCCTCGATTCTGAAAAGAGTTTTCCGACACTCTTAGACCTGAAGCAAGGCACCGAGGCTTCTAAGACCTCAGAGTCCCTTGCCCGAGACGGTGGTTCCGACTCCCCGTCACCTCGAGACCCAGACAGCTCACCAGGCGTTGTCGTTCCTACTGCCGCACCATTTCCAGGGGGCCCTCAGAGCGGACCTATCCAAGAACGTTTGGATGGCAGAATTGCCAACCAATCCAAACCCGAAGAATCCAACCTATCGCCCTCAGTCCTTCAGGAAACCCAGAAACCGGGCGCTGTTCGGCTGGTTCAACTGGATTCGCCGGGATCAGGCAGTTTGGAGCTCCGCATTCAAGAGGTGGGTGAAAAGCTCATTATCCGGACACAAGATCTAGTGGGTTCCCTCGAAGGCCAAAGCGCCCAGTGGAAAGAGCTTCAGCAACGTCTCGAATCCAACGGCATTGTCCTCATGCCCATCGAGCATTCTATCAGTGGCATTGCTACGCCGATCGAATCTCAAAATGTCTCTACCGATTCGCGGCACACAGTCTGCTACGACGGAGGCATGGGCTCCTCAGGTCGCGACGGTTCGGATCCTCGTTCGTCGAGTGGTCGAGCCCGCGCACTCCACCAATCCGCTCACCCGGACTCTTCGGAGTCATCCGATGAGTCCATAAAATCTGGCGAAGCGGTGCCGGCTTCCCGGCAGTGGTGGGCCTGAAGGCAAAGACGAGAGCGACAGAGCGACCGAACGACGAAACCGACATGATCCCATCCTACATTACCCCCGCGACAACCACTCAGGCGACTCAAGCCAGCCCGGCTGCTCAACGTCCTCTGACCAAGGTTCTGGGTCAGGATGACTTCCTGAAGCTGCTCACTATGCAGATGCAGAATCAGGATCCGATGAATCCTCAGACCAACACGGATTTCGTCGCTCAGATGGCTCAGTTCACCACGCTGGAACAGTCGCGCAGCATGACCAACAGCCTTCAAAACATCCAGGCCCGCCAAGATGTCCAGACGGCCGTCCAACTGTTGGGGAAACCGGTGCAACTGGCCGACGGTAGTATGGGGATGGTTGAGAAGGTCACCCTCGACAAGGCCGGAGCTCCAACCCTGCAAGTGGGAACCAAGAATTACTCTCTGGCGCAGGTCGTGGCCTACGACCAACCCGCCAATCCGTTGGCCAATCCATCCCGGTCCCCGGTTGGTCCGTAAGCGCCCCCTTTAATGCACTGAATCACAACCCGCCACCGATACACTCATGATCAGGTCCCTCAATACCGCCAGCCTCGGCATCCGACAATTCCAGGCTTCCTTGGACGTTCTGGCCAACAACCTCGCCAACCTGAACACGGTTGGCTACAAAGGTAGCCGCGCGGATTTTGTTGAATCGCTGAACTCCGTGCTACGGGCACCCACTCCAGACACTGCCACGGCCAGTGGCACCTCGGGTGTGACGGTCGGCAACGGTGTGGCAACGGCGGCCATCCGCTCTAATTTCTCTCAGGGATCCATCAATCAGTCGGGATTGGCGACCGACTTCTCCATCACCGGAAACGGCTACTTCCTGGTCCGGAATTCGACATCCGGTGAGGTCTTCGCAACACGCTCCGGCAACTTCCGCCTCGACTCAGCGGGTTACCTAGTCACCGACGGTGGCCTGAGAGTTCAGGGTGTGGAAGACACCCAGAAGGATCCCGACAAGATCGGCGACATTCGCTTTGACAAGGGGACAGTGCCCTCAACAGCCGCAGCCACGGCCGCCTCGGCTGCCATCACCAACATCAGCGTGGATGGTTCGGGGCGTCTGAACACGTTGCTCGATGACGGCACGCAGTATGTGCGGGCCCAAGTGGTGCTGCAGAGTTTCAGCAATGAGCAGGCCTTGGTTCGCGCGGGAAACAATTTGTTCACCAATCTCGGCGCATCGGGTGCCGCTTCAGCACCTGCCACTGGGGCCTTCACCTCGGCTCCTAATAGTCCAATTTTGAATGGGGCCCGCAAGGCCAACCAAGATGGCATGGGCCGCATTGAGCAGGGCTCTCTGGAGCTCTCCAACGTGGATGTTTCGCGCGAGTTCTCGAACATGATCACCACCCAACGTGCCTTTCAGGCGAATGCTCGCATGGTCACCACCAGCGACTCGATCCTCGAAGAGTTGGTCAACCTGAAGCGCTGATCCTCTCACGGAGATCCCCATGTCCGACGCACACGAAAAAGACAAGAAGCCGGCAGCAGAGGAAACTGCGGGCGCTGCCAAAGCAGCCAAGGGAGGAATGCTCGTCCCGCTGATCGCGGCCGCTCTCATCTCGGTCGGTGGCAGTTTCGGTGTGGGCTTCTTTCTCAACAAGCAGCTCCTCAGCGGCATCAACAAGGAACTAGCGCTGACTCTTGCGCAAGTGGGAGCCTCCGAAGATCACGGCGATGGCCATGGGGCTGCCAAGGATCCCAAGGCGGCTGCCGGAGCTCATGGGGCTGATTCGAGCCACGGCAAATCGTCGAAAGATGACGCTCATTCTGGTGGCTCCGACCATGGCGCCGCACCCAAGAAAGCCGATGCAGCGGCTGGCCATGACGCTCCAAAAGCCAAAGATGATGGCCACGGGGGTGGTGGTGGGCATGGCGGCGCTCCTGCCAAGAAAGAGACTCCCGAGGAGATCGCCAAAGCGGCGCAGATCAAGGCCGGCCTTTTCCCTCTGGGTGTCGATCCCATCGTGGCCAACCCATCGGGCGATACTCGATTTGTTGTGGTCAAAGTGACGCTCCTCAGCGTCGGACAGGCCGATATCTCTGGCCCCGTGGAGGCCAACATCGATCGTTTGCGAGATGCGGTTTCGGCTTTCTTGGCGGACCAGCGCATTGATGACATGCAGAAGCGGGGCTTCCGCAGTCAAATGGCTGCCCAGTTAGCATTGGCATTCAATCGGATCCTGGGTCCCGGGACGGTCAAGGAAATCATCTTCCCTCAGTTCGTCATTCAGTGAGTGCTCCCGAACCAGCCGCTTCGGCATTGGCTGCCAAGAAGCCCACCGAGGTGAAGCCCTTCGTGGTGGGACAGGCCAGTTCCCTGTCTGCCCAGGAGTTGAATCGTTTCCGGATCCACAATGAGGGGATCGTGCGCTCCGTAGGCGCACGCCTGTCGCTGTTTCTGCGCGCCGAGTTCGCCTTCGATCTGGAACACCTCGATGCCATGGAATTGGGACGCTACGCCTCCAAGGCGGAGCCTATCGGCAACTACCTGCTCTTTCAGGTGGATCGTTTTCCCGGTACCGGAGTGGTCGGTTTTCCCAAGCCCCTGGCATTGGCCATCGGTGACCGGATGCTCGGAGGCCGTGGGTTTGGTGCGAACCCCGACCGCGAGTTGCGGGAAGTGGAATTGGCTCTTCTGAACCAGGCGGTGTTGCTGGCCCTCAAGGAGTACTTCTCCAAGTGGAGTGATTCCCAAGACGAGGCCAAAGTCCGCATCGTGGGCAGGGAGACCAACATCAAGCTCCTGGCCGAAGATCATCCCACAGCCATCGTCTACATCCTCAAAGTGCAAGCGGTCATCGGAGATTGCTTCGCTACGGTGGATATCATCCTCCCGTTGGAGATGATGGCCCAAAGCATCCAGAGGGCCATGGTGAGCATGGCAGAAGCGGGTTCGGACGCCGGCGATATACCCAAGGATGCTGTCCTTTGGAATCCCGCCTTCAACGACCTGGCAATGCGCATCTCCGCTCTGTGGGCCGGTTTGTCCATTACCCCCCGAGAAATCCTTCAGATGCGGGCCGGAGACATGATCCCGCTCGATCCAGCGAAAATCGACGAGGTAGAACTCCGGATCGAGGGACTTCCGCGGTTCCGCGGTAAACTCGGCAGTGCCAACCGCAAGGTGGCCATCGAGATCACTGAACGACTCACCTGACTACAACCATGCCCAACGACAGCAGCGACAACCCGTCCATCGAGTTCCTCCTCGACGTCCCCATTCAGTTGAACGCGGAACTGGGCTCGTGCGAGATGACCTGCCGCGAGTTGCTCAAACTCGACATCGGGTCCGTGGTCCAGTTGGACAAACCGGCACACGCCTCAGTGGATCTTTTTGTGAACACGAAGTTGGTCGCTCGCGGCGAGGTCGTCGTGGCCGAAGGGAACTTCGGCATCAAGATTAAGGAAGTCGTTTCCCGCCCGGGTTCCCTGCCCAAGGCATGACCAACCTGACCCCAGCACTGCCTGCTGCCGCCGCCAGTTCGTCGATGCTGGCGGACTGGACCCGGATGTTGGGGACGCTCTGCCTGCTGCTAGCCACTGTCTGGGTGGGCCTCCTCTGGCTGAAGGGGCGCAACTGGTTTCGATCGGCGTTGGATCGCCGTATCCGCCTCCGAGTCGAGGAGAGCCGCGGACTCGGAAACCGATCCTTCCTGCATCTGGTTTCCTGCGGCAGTCAGCAGTTCTTGGTTTCTTCATCTCCTGCCGGGGTTTCGATGATCGCTGAACTGATGCCTGAGGAATCCCATTCATCAGGAACGCCCCCGGAACCGACTGATTTTTCACAGCGTCTGAAGGAGGCTCTTCCCAAAGTTCCCGCCGGCAGGCCCGTTGCACCATGAACTCCGCGGCCCCTCTCGTTGGATTCCTGCGTTCGACGCCGAAGCTCCGCTGGAGTGTGATCGTGTCCGGATTTCGATGGGCTTTCCCCATCTGGATGTTGGTTTTAGGCACCCTTCACCTCCAGGCACAAGGCGACTCATCGGTCGTCACCAATGCCGCCTCCGCGGTACCCACCGGAGTTACCTTCAGCATCAACGGACTTCCGAAGCCACAAGATGTGGATGTTACCATCCAGATCGTTGGCGCACTCACCCTGCTCTCCTTGGCCCCCTCGCTGCTGATCCTGATGACTAGTTTCCCGCGGGTGATCATCGTTTTTTCCTTGGCCAAGAATGCCTTGGGAGTGGCCTCGGCTGTTCCGAGCCAGTTGGTGATGGGTTTCTCGCTCATTCTCACCTTCTTCATCATGCGCCCGGTGATCCGGGACATTGAGACGACCGCACTGGCACCGTACCGCGCGAGTCAGATCACCAGCACCGAGGCACTCGATCGGGCGTCCCTCCGAATCAAGGCCTTCATGCTCCGCCAAACCCGGACTGATCAAGTGGAGTTCTTCGCGGGATTGGCTGCTATTCCTCCGACCGAAGCCAAGGACCTGCCGTTGTCGGTGGTGGTTCCAGCCTTCCTCATCAATGAATTGCGGACGGCATTCCAGATGGGATTCCTGGTGTTTCTACCCTTTCTGCTCATCGACTACGTGGTGGCAATCATCCTCATGAGTTTGGGGCTCATGTTCCTGCCGCCTGCCAACATCTCCATGCCCCTCAAGATCCTTTTGTTCGTCCTCGTGGATGGTTGGGGCCTCATCACCAAATCCTTGGTCAACAGCTTCCTCTGAGCGCTGTCACTCGAATCAAGAAACACATCGCATGACACCGGAACTGGCAGTGGACCTCCTCAAGCAACTGGTCGAGCGGATCTTCGTCGTGGCTTCCCCCCTGCTCCTGACGGCCATGATCACGGGGCTTATTGTCAGTTTGATCCAGACAGTCACCTCGCTGCAGGAGCAAACCCTGAGTTTCGTGCCCAAGGCACTCACGGTCCTGGGAGTCTTACTGGTGATCCTGCCGTGGGCCCTCCAGATCGTCATGGACTACACAATCGGCGTCATCGGCCTCATGGGACGCATTAACCGTTAAGACGCCTAGTGGACCAATTATGGACAGGTTGGTGGGTGCTGTGGAGAACGGGCGCCTGCTTGTCTGCATCCCCGATCACCTCGGGGCGTGGGATTCCAACACGCGTCCGACTGATGGTCACGTTGGCCGTGGTGTGGGCCATGATTCCGGTGGCCCAGCGGCTGCCAGTCCCGTCGATGACCGGCGGATGGCTTGAGGTCTCACTACTGACAGCCCGGGAAACGCTCATCGGTTTGATCTTGGGATTCAGCTCCCGCTTTGCGGTGTTCTCTGCGCAGGCTGCAGGTCACTTGATCTCCAATGAAATGGGCCTCCAAAGCGCCCAGATCTTCTCCCCAGGCTCCGGCGAGCCCTCCAGTGAACCCAGCGTCATGCTCGAATTCCTGGCCCAATTGATCATGTTTGGAGGTGGTTTCTACGATCGATGGTTGCTGGCCTTTGCCGAGAGTTACCAGTTGTTGCCGATGGTCTCGACCGGATCGGCGGACGCCTCGGGACTGCTCAACTGGGTCGGAGGAATGACCGCGGCCACGCTGCTCCTCTCCATCAAGCTGGCGATGCCGGTGATTGCCGGTGGATTCCTTCTCAATGTCGCCCTGCTGCTTCTGGGGCGAGCTCTTCCCCAGCTGCCTGTTTTCCAAGACAGTTTTCTGTTCCGTGCGGTGATCGGGCTGTTCCTCTTCGGTGCCAGCCTCCATTTGGCGGCCCTGCACCTGAGCGCGCGCGCCCAACGATTGCCGGGAGACCTGCTCGATGCGGCCGGCTTGTTACGGATGATTCCGGGCAACTGAGAGGCACGCCATGTCTGACGATCCCGAGAGCAAAACAGAGCAGGCGACACCCAAGCGCCTTGAGGAATCCCTGTCCAAAGGCCAGTTCGCCCGAAGCGCCGAGGTTAACACGATTTTCAGCATTCTAACAACGCTCCTCATCCTGAAATGGATGGGCCCGGATCTTTGGAGCGAACTGTCCTTCCAGTTCCGCGGCCTCTTGGGAAATATCCGACCGGATCTTCCTTCGGCCGACTCGGTGGTGGCTGGAGCCTATGCCAGCGGACTGAGACTGGCTGGTTTCATCCTACCACCGCTCGGAATGGCCATCGTGTCCGGCATCCTTGCGTCGGGGGTTCAGAGCCGATTCCACTTCACTCCGGGCGCCTTGAGCCTCAACTGGGGACGTTTGAATCCCCTCGACGGACTTCAGCAGCTCTTCAAGCCCGGTATGCTGGTCCGGACAGGGGTGAAGATGCTCAATCTGGTGGTGATCCTCCTGGTCGCCTGGACTCTCGTGTGGGACCTGGTCAACCACCCGGTTTTCCTGACCGACGCCAGCCTCGAAGAACTCCTGCGCTTCATGGGCAATGCGGTGGAGAAGCTCCTTGGTCGGTTGCTCTTCGGATTGGCGCTCATCGTCGGGGCCGATTACGGCTATCAGCTCTGGAAGACCTCCAACGATCTCAAGATGTCGAAGCAGGAGGTCAAGGAGGAGTCGCGGGCCAGCGAGGGTGATCCAGAGTCTAAGGCCCGCATGAAGAAGGCGCAGCGGAAGATGCGCTCGAGTTGGCGCAAGACGGTTCCAACGGCGGATGTGGTGGTGACCAACCCCACCCATCTTTCGGTGGCTCTCAAGTTCGATTCCGCCGTGGACAAAGCACCCCGGGTTGTCGCCAAAGGTGAGGGCTTCAACGCCCTTCGGATCCGGGAGATCGCCCGGGAATTCCAAGTGCCGCTGGTGGAGAACAAGCCGGTTGCCCAGCTGTTGTTCAAGATCTGCGAAGAGGGCGACGCCATCGACCCGAGGGTTTACCAGGCAGTCGCCGAGATCTTGGCCTTCGTCTACCGGACCAATCGTTACCGCTACTACCTCGGCAAGAACACACCACCGAATGGCTAATCCCCTCTCATCTCCGGGTCTGACGATGCGGATGCCAAAGTCCCAATTGGCGGTCGCGTTCTTCGTCCTAGGCTCGTTGCTGCTGCTGATCCAGCCAATCCCGTCGTTCCTACTCGACGTCTTCATCGTGGTGAGTCTCGGGAGCGCCGTCCTCACGCTGATGGTGGTGCTCTTCCTCCGCGATCCGGCGGAATTCTCGACCTTCCCCACGCTCCTGCTCATCACCACCTTGTTTCGGTTGGGTCTGAACGTGGCTTCGACCCGGTTGATCCTGAGCACTGGGGAGGCGGGCCAGATCATCTCCGCCTTCGGTGAACAAGTCGTCGGCGGCAACTACGTCATCGGCGTCATCATCTTCGCGCTGCTGACGGTCATCAATTTCGTGGTCATCACCAAGGGCGCAGGGCGCATTGCCGAGGTGGCAGCACGTTTCACGCTGGACGCAATGCCTGGCAAGCAGATGGCCATCGACCAGGAACTCAATTCCGGGGCCATTTCGGAGGTGGTGGCGCGGCAACGCCGTCTGATGCTGCAACGCGAAATCGATTTCTACGGAGCCATGGACGGTTCCTCAAAGTTCGTTCGCGGTGATGCCATCGCGGCCATCCTCATCGCGGTCATCAATATCGTCGGCGGGTTTCTCATCGGCGTCTTCCAGCGCAACGAGTCCGCCTTGGAGGTGTTGAGTCGGTACACCATCCTGTCCATCGGTGATGGTCTGGTTTCGCAAGTCCCCTCCTTGATCTTCTCGACCGCGGCGGCATTGCTGGTCACCCGAGCCGCTGCCCGGGATGACCTCGGAACGGCGCTGGGTCAACAGTTGGTGCTCCAACGCCGGCCCGTTCTACTCACCGCCATCGCGATGGGATTCGTGGCATTGATGCCCGGGTTTCCCACGATTCTGCTGCTCTGTGCCTCAGGCCTCCTCTTTGCCTTGTGGCGGACGCTGCCCGAGCGACCGGCCGCCGTCGAGGGGGCAGAGTCCGGAGCCGGTGAAGCGGCCGCCAAAGACGCCCCCAAACCCGGTCACGAACCCATTCAGCAACTCCTCTCCGTGGATCCGCTGGAGGTTCAATTGGGATTTGGATTGGTGACTTTGGCCGATGTCAGCAAGGGCGGTGACCTGCTGGAACGAGTAACCGGGGTCCGAAAGAATTTCGCCCAAACCATGGGCTTCGTGGTCCCTTCGGTCCGCCTTTGGGACAACCTCCAGTTGGACTCGCAGGAGTACCAGATCCTGTTCCGCGGAAACATGGTGGGTCGAGGCACGTTGCGCCCGGGGCGATGGCTCGCGATGAACATCAGCCATAGCGACCAGGTCATTCCGGGTGAGGCCACCACCGAGCCGGTCTTCAACCTGCCGGCCGTCTGGATCGATGAACTCCACCGCAGCAGCGCGGAGTTGGCCGGATACACGGTGGTGGATTCCACATCAGTGCTGGTCACGCATTTCCAGGAATGCATCCGCCGCCATGCCCACCAATTGCTCAGCCGACAAGATGTGGACGGTCTCCTCGATAATCTCAAGAAGACCCAAAGTGCTCTGGTCAACGAGCTGGTGCCGGCGCAACTGAATCTGGGCCAGATCCAGCGCATCCTCCAAAACCTCCTCATCGAGGGTATTTCAATCCGTAATTTGGTGAGCATCCTGGAGCGGGTGGCAGACAGCGCGGCGATCACCAAGAACATCGATGAATTGTCCGAACAGGCCCGGCGTTCCATCGGACCGGAGCTGGTCAAGGGCTACCTAGATGACCGGGGCAATCTTGCGGCCATCACGTTGGAGAGTTGGTTGGAAGAGGAGTTGGCCAAAGGACTCCATCCGGGAATGACCGAAAATACGTTGGCACTGACACCTATGTCAGCCCAGCACCTGAGTTTTCATATCGGTAAGGCGATCCAGCCGGCAGTGGCTGAGGGACGCATTCCGGTGTTGCTGTGTTCTGGAGTCATCCGCCTCGGACTCCGGAAGTTCTTCGGTCCCACCTATCCCGACCTGCGCTTTCTGGCCTACGAGGAATTGCCTCCACGACTCCGGGTCAACACCGAGTACTCGATCCCCAGTCTGCCTTGATGCATCAGCATGAATCCCCAATTCTCTGATCGATCCACGATTCCCCAAACGGGCTTGATGCTCTTCAAAGGCCATACGGCTGAAGAAGCGTTGGCCAAGGTGCATCAGAGTCTCGGGTCTTCGGCCATTGTGGTGCAACTCAAGCGTGTCCCATCCGCCGGCGTTGGTCGGATCTGGGGAGCTATGGAGATTGAAGCGTGGGCGCAAGCACCGGCACCGCCCGCACCGCCCCCGCCCGCACCAGTCTCACCTGTTGCCAAGGTGCGCTCCGCTCCGAAAGAAGCCCGGACTATGGATCTGCTGAGGAGCCTGGGTCTCAATGAGGAATCGGTCCGGCGAGTGCACCAGTCCATTCCTGTTTCGAGCGCGCCGTTGACGAACCAGGAAGCCTGTCTCCAGTTGGGAGCGGCCCTGCTCGCTGCGTGGGACAACGCCACTCGGCGGATTCCGAAGACACCCCGGCGGATAGCTCTGATCGGCGCAGCAGGATCTGGAAAAAGCGTCGCAACGGCCAAGTGGATCACCATTGAGTCGCTCCGCCACCAGCAGGAATGCCGGATCTGGTGCCTCGATGGAATCGTCGCCAACTCGGCCGAGTTTTTATCTCAGCACGCCGAACTGTTGGGGATTCCCGTGGAGACTACCTGGAATCCCGGGTTGCCGCCGTGTGCCCGGGAGTTTCTCGACCTGCCGGGTTGGAACCCCTCCGATCCCGATGTCTCTGATCGGATGGCCAATTTGCTCGACCGCTTTGAGCCCGACTGCCTGCTGCTGACCCTCAACGCCGCCTATGAGGCATCCATTCTCCAGAATCAGACGATGCAGTTCATGCCATTCCGGCCGCATGGGTTGCTCCTGACGCATTTGGACGAGTGTGAGTCACCAGCCAAAGTCTGGGACCTCGTCCTTGCGAGCGGGATAGCTGTCTTCGGGACGTCGAGCGGTCGCTTTATCCCAGGCGGCTTCGATCGCACGGGTGGGGAGACGTGGATGGAGCGCTTGTTCGAGCAGGTGTGAACGGAGGCGCTTCTGCCATCAGTGGGCCGGTCGCGCTCGGCCAAACAGCCCACCTTTAGAAAAGCTTCGCGAGTTCAGCCGCCTTGCTGACGGATTCGTTGCAGACCTGATCCAAGGCCTCTCGGGGGACCTGATACCGCTGGCTGACCTTGTTGGCGAAGATCTCGTTCCACTCCTCGCCGTGGGACGGATGGAGCGAACTCACATAGTGCGCCGGATCAGGACGAGTCGGGGCCGCGCTATCATTGTGGTCCTTGAGGCACAGCATCACATCCTCTGGCAATTCCCAGTTGAGTGCCACCAAGGCCCCGACCTCGGCATGGTCCCATCCGAGAGTCTCATGTTCCAGCGCGTGGAGATCCCGCTTCTCTTCGACGGCGGTCGAAAAGATCTTCATATAGTCGTCCTTCTTGCTGCTGACGATCAACGGCACGCTGAGATCCTGCAGGAACCCGGCGGTGAAGGAGAGGTTGGCTTTGGAGGGTTGGACAATGTCTGCCAGTTCCCGGGCCAGGACCGCGCGACGGGAGCTGGCCTTCCAGAAGTCACCCAGCGCGAACTTCGGATGGGTTTGGCTGGGCAATGCGGCCTTCGAACCGACGATCATCACGATACGCTCGAGGTCGGCATTGCCCATGAGCATGATGGCGTGATCCAGGGACTGGACCTTACTTTTCGGCGAGTACGCGGTGGAGTTCACCGTGTTCATGACCTTGCCGACCAACTGGGCATCGACCGACATGACCTCCATGATCTTTCCGGGAGTCGTGTCAGGATCCCGGAGCCGCCGCAGGGTTTCGAAAACGGCTTTCCGAAAACGCGGGACCTCGACATCCCCGAGGAGTTGGCGGATACGATCTTTGACGTCGTTCTGAGACCACCCCGCGTACGGATTGACGATCGCCGGTGCGTCTGGAACGACGATGCCAGACGGCGTGGTGGCCGATCCCGGCACCCCCACCATGGCTCCCCCCACCGCAGTGCCACGAATCAACCGGGGCCGAGGCCGCTCGATGACCTGGATGATCGGTCGGCGCGGAGCGATGATGGCTCCCTTGCCTCGGCGACCGCCCTTCCCGGCTGGTGACTTTGGCTTGGGTGTCGGCTTCGGCGGGGAGGGCGGAATGACCGGCTTGGTCCCTCCATGCCCATGGGTTGCCTTCCAAACCGACAAGGCTGGGTTGGCTTCGGCCTCGTGGCTTCCCAGTTTCAGGCCCTTCCCTAGCAAGGCACCTTGAACCAACGAGCCGAGCGAACGAGCCAATCGAGCGGCTCTTCCGGGTTTCGCGACCGGAGCAACCGAGGAAGGCGCTGGTTTTAGGGGAGATCCCTCGACTGGTTTCATGAGGTTGGCTATTCGCCGCGACGCCCCAATTGGTTGCTGAAGATGGTCAGCAATCCGCCCAGCCCCACGTAACCTACCAGGGTCAGCAAATTCACGACGAATTGGGCAGGCACTGTCTTGGGGAGCACATCCCCGAAACCGAGGGTCAGTGCCACAACGAATGAAAAGTAAATGGTTTCGTACCAACTCCGTTGGAAATCCGTTGGAACAAACAGGGCCGGTGTCACCACTCCCAGGGGGGCAGAGCTCCGCCAGCTGGATCCCTGGCCTTGCAACTCAGCCAAACTCGAGGCCGCAAGAAGATTTCCTCCATCCTGGTCCTTCAGGTCCAGGGACGACCGCGTCGACCACAAGGCCAGAGCGTCCTCCTTGGGCAGGTAAGCAGCAGTGATCTCCTGATGGGTGGCGGCATGGATGCGTTCGCACAGCTGGTTGAGCGAATCCTTCTCTGGATCGTAGGGAACCACAGTTCCATTGATCTTGAGAGCTCCTGTGGTGAGGGCGGTGGCGAAGCCGGCCGTTTTCATCGGAACGTCCGGATCGACCTTCGTGAGGCTGTCCGGCAAGAGGGCAAAGACGAGGGCAAATGCACCGATGAGTATGAAATTCAGCACCACCCATCGAAACAGGCTTCGCCCGCAATCGGAGGTCAGCCACCAAAGCCAATAAATCACCCGAGCCATTCGGCCTTGGTTGCGAAACTCCTCGAGATAGTTTTCATCCACGATGTGGCGGCGCACCAAATACGCGCCGGTAAAATCGATGTCTCGAATGTCGGAACCGATCCAGTTCGCAGTCGTGTAGTTCTTCAGACCGCGCAATTGAATCGCATGCAAGTCGGCCTTGCCGAAATCCGCACGGGTGACATCGCATTCGCGCAGGTCGCTTCCGGTGAGATTGGCCTGGTTGAACTCGGTCTCCTGCAATTTGCACTCCAAGAGTCGCGCATCCTGAATGGACGCCAGATGGACCCGAGCCTTCGCCCAGCTCGACTTGATCGCGCTGGCACCGTCGAAGTTGGCTCGTATCAAATTGGCACCGTCGAAGATCGCATCGCCAAAGCCGGCACCCTGCGCCGAGGCCTCACTCAAATTGGCTCCCCGAAAGGAGGACGCCATAAACTCACCACCATCCAGGCAAGCTTGGAACAGCGTTGCCTCATCGAACTTGGCATGAGTGGCGACCACCCCCTTAAAGTTGCAGCGACTGAGTTCACTGCCCGTGAAGTCACAACCGGAAAGGTCCAGTCCGCTGAAATCCCGACCGAGAAAGTTCATGCCCGAGAGGCGCTGCAACTCGATGGGGAGCGCCTCTCCAGCCACCTGTGCTTGGCGGTAGCGGATGAGAATCTCATCTTCCCGACTCAGTGTCTCGGTGGTGACCGGGGCTGCCGTCTCCGATGAATCCGGCACACCCGGAACCTCTGTTTCAGAAGGCAACGGGTTCTCAATGGGATCGTTTTCGGTCAACTCGGTGGACATGGCAATGGTCTTGGAGACACAGGTCGGTACCGTTCCCCGGAGTAGGTATGCGTCAGGACTGCGGCCGCCTTAAGGACGTATTGCGGTTTGATTGGATTTCCGACGGCTGTATTCTGGTAGGCGAGGGTGTTCGGAGGCGGCGCACCCGGACAGCGCGGGTTGGAACTAGGCTCGATGCGCCAGCTCGATACAGCCCATTGAGCGTCCGTCTTGCTGGTTGAATCACCGATTGAGAGTCCCATGACCACTGTTCTCCTTGCTGACGACCATGCGATTGTGCGTCGGGGCTTCAGCATGATCCTCGCGGCTCAGTCGGACTTCCGTGTCATCGCCGAAGTGTCTAACGGTCGCGAGGCGGTCGAACAGGGAGAAAAGCTTCAGCCGGCACTGTGCGTGATGGACGTGAGCATGCCCGACCTCAATGGCATCGAGGC
>CANHYD010000002.1 GCA_947464705.1 Verrucomicrobiota bacterium
CACTCACTGAGGACGTCGGAGAGGAGGCTGTTGAGTTTCTGGGCTCAGTAGTTTTCACACCGTCACTGACAGTTTTTTTCGGCCACCCGGAGCCCGCCCAAGGACCTCCTAACACCCCCCGGAATGGAGCCTGAGGGCTTCCGAGGTAGGGACCGATCTCCGAGCGGTCCGGCGCTGCGGCACTGCCCGTCGAGATTGCCTGCCAATAGAGAGCGCCAACGACTCGTCCTGGAAAAGAAATTGGCCCTGCAATCACCGCCGTGCCAACGGCATTCTTCCGGATTAGTTCAGCACAAACGAGGCGTCCTGGGTTTCCAGACGAATCTTGTCGGGGATGTGGTTCGGGTCGATGCGCACGAGGACGCGGTGTTTGCCCGCGGCCAGGGAGATCGGGCCATTGACCTTCGACCCGTCCACCCACAGTTCGGTGCCTTTGGCGGCGGTGAGTTGGAAACGGACGGTGCCTGCTTGAGCCAGTTGCACTTCGGTCACCGCCAGCACAGCGATTTTGGAGGACCAGATGTTGGCCTTGGTTCCGCCCTCCATGAGGGTTCGCGTCAGGTCTCCATTGACCCGGGAGAGGACCTCGGTCCAGCGCTTGTCTTCGAGCGGTTTTTTCCACATCCAGTCGGATTGGCCATTCTGCTGGTCGGTGTGAACCACATTGGCCAAGCGCCATTTGCGGGCCACGCCGCCCTTGCTGGCATCGAATTCGCCGGGTTTGCCCAGTTGGGAGAGGAACGCCACCAGATCCAGTTGCTCGGTTTCATTGAGCGCGTCGAGGAGGCCGGCCGGCATCAATGAGGCGGAGGCAGGATTGCGAGACTCCAGGTTCGACTTGGTGATGACGATCTCCTGATTGGCTGTGCCGCGCAGGACCAGTTCGCTCGCCGACTCTCGGACCACGGTTCCGGACAGGGTCTGCCCATCCTTGGTCTCCACGACCACGCCATGGTAGCCCTCCTTGATCTTGGCATTGGGCATTAGCAGTGATTCCACGAGGTAATCCGGCTGTGCGCTGGCTCCGATGGAAGTCATGTCGGGACCGACCCGCCCCCCCGCACCGCCGATGGCGTGGCAGGTGATGCAGGCCAGGTCGGATCGACGGTAGACCAGTTCTCCGCGTTGGGGATTGCCGTTGGCCGCCGCCCGAGTGGCCATTTCGCGGATGAGTTGGTCGGTGAAGGCCTGGGTGTCGGCCGACAAACCGGCACCCTTGGCGAGAGTGAGCACCAATTCCATGTCATTGCGACCGCCTTCGCGGGCCACCCGCATGCCCGTGCGGGCTGCCGCGGCCGGTATCCCTGAAGCGGGCAAGAGGGCTGCTAGGTGTTTTCCAGAGCCTTTGATTGCCAGCAACGAACGCCAGAACTCTTGGGCGATTTGTTCCTGATCCAACCCCTGGACAGCGGATACCAAAGTGGGCCCGGCCCCACCGAGGTCCAGCGCACCCCAGGTCAAAACCGCACGGCGTCGGGTCGCAGGATCTTTGTCTTCGGCGAGTTGCTTGAGGAGGGGAAGGCTTCCAGCACCTTGGAGACGAAGGACTTCGAAGACCGCGGTCCGGACTTGTTCGGACGGGTCGCTGGCCAGGCGTGTCAAGGATTCGGACGGAGGCGGAGTCTTCCAGTCGCCGGCCAGGCGCAACGTGGCCGAGCGGACGGACTCGTTCGAGGATCCCAGCAATCCCAGAATGCCTGTGGCATCGCCCTCAGGCTTAACCTTGCGGGCCCGAGCCGCCTCCCCGAGAGAGGTCAGGGCGCGAGCCGTGGCAGGATCATCAAAGCCGCCCGAGACGGTCTGTCGGAGCAGCGCGCCCAATTCTTTGGGGCCACCGGCCTGACCAATGAGCTCGATCCACGGGCCGGAGCCGTCCCGAGGCAGGCGACGCTCCTGAATGACACGACCCAGAACTCGGCTCGCCTGATCCGCTCGGATGGCCTTCAAGGCGAAGGCCATTTGCTTTTCGCGGCCCTCGGACTTCCAGGCACCGGATTCCAGGGCGGCGATCCAGGGTTCGGAGAGTTCGTTGATCGTGAGCCAGAGGGCGTAGTCTAGGGTGGGATCCATGGGCTGCTCGAGCACGCT
Source organism: Verrucomicrobiota bacterium (assembly GCA_947464705.1). Classification (GTDB taxonomy): domain Bacteria; phylum Verrucomicrobiota; class Verrucomicrobiia; order Limisphaerales; family UBA9464; genus SXXZ01. The sequence continues at coordinate 2,089 of CANHYD010000002.1, forward strand.
CAGAGCCAACTCGGCGGATCGGGCTCCTGGGATCTTGGCCAGAGCACGCAGGGCCTCCAGACGGACCCGTGGATGGGTGTCCTGGACTAGCTTGGAAAGGGTTTCAAGCCGCTGAGCCGCGTCGCTGGCGGTTTCGGCCTGGGAAGCGACCGGGACAAGCAGCAGCGCACCGGCGAGGACGAGTCTGCGGAACATGATGGGACCATCGAACGGGAAGGCCCCCGCCTTCAAGTGTCCGATCATCAAAAATCGCGATCGTTCAAGAATCCGGAATGCTCCCGTTGGATCGGTTGTGCTGCTGCTCGCTGGGCTCGCCAGTACCGGACTCCCCATGGAATCGATCTGACTGATCCGTGGTGCAGATCCCGATTCGTGCGCCGGATTTCAGCCACGCTCAGGGGGTCTCCCGGATCAATGCCCTCAATTCGACGTGCTTGCCATTGGCCGGGTTGAAGCCCCCAACGCGGAATGTGCGCAGCTCGGGAAACCGTGCGCTCAGGTGATTATAGGACTCTCCATCGGGGACAACACAAAGTCGGGAGCCAGATCGGGACAGAAACTCCAGCGCGGCCGCTTCGTTGGTCAGGTGTTGGATCCAGGGTCCGCCGTTGGGCCGGAGGTACCAGTAGAGGCTGGGCTCCTGAAACTCGAGGGTTGCCAACTCGGTCTTGGGACCGATCCAGCGCCGGCATTCTTCGGCGAGGCGAGGCACCGGCAAGTGGCGGGCGAACAGTCCCAGTCCCGGTAAGGACACCAGCAGCATCACGGCCAAGGTGCCGACCGTCAGCCCTCGGAACCGCCGGAAAGCCGGTGGACCGCTGGCAATGGTCTTGCCCAACCAGAGCGCGATCAGGGGAAACGCCGGCAAGGTGTAGTGCGGAAGCTTGGTCCGAATCAGGGTGAACACCACAAACACCCCGGTGATGCCCGCCAAGAGGTATCGATCGATGGGTGACAGGGGGCCGGCCGTTCGGGTGCGCCACAGCGACTTCACCAGCCATGGAGACCAGGGAAGAAATCCCACCAAGAGCGTCAATCCGTAGAAGGGCAAACTGCCCAGATAGCCGCGCAATCCTTGGAGTCCATGACCCTCCAATACCCCGATAGACCGGGCCACGACATGCTTGCCGATACCGACCTGGAAATAGGCGCCCCGAGTCGCCAATAGGGCCGGAATGCCCCAAATGGCGACGAGGCCCAGGGTCAGCATCCCCCCCAACCCCCAGAGCCGGGGTTGTCGCCATGGACTGGCGAGATCGGACGGCGAGGTTCCTCGTCCCAAGGCCAAGAGAAGGGCCGGCAGGGCAGCCAGCCAAGCCACCGGCCCCTTGGCAAGAAACCCGAGGGCCAATGAGGTGAAGAACACCCAGAACCACCCGGCAATGGCTCGTCCACGTCCGCGGGCCTCATGCAATTCCCACCCGGACCAGCTCGACAGGGTGAAGAAGAACACCATCGTCATGTCCGCGACAGCGAGGTGGGCATGGACAAACGCTTGGGGACAAGCGACCCAAAGAATTCCGGCCATCATTCCAGCACGGTCTCCGGCCAAGCGTCTTCCCCAAAGGGCGACCAAAGCCGCGGTCATTGTGGCGCTGAGGATCGAGGGCAGTCGCACCGCTATTTCGGAGGCTCCCAGTAGTGAAATGCTCGCCGCTTGGAACCAGTAGATCAGGGGTGGTTTGTCAAAGCGGTACTGGCCGTTCAAATGCGGCACCATCCAGTTGCCGGTTTCGAGCATCTCCCGGGAGGCTTCTGCAAAACGGGGTTCATCCCGGTCCATGAGAGGCAGCAACCAAGATCCGGCACCGAAACAAGTCAGGGCCACCGCCAGCAGGATCACCCAGCTCCAGGGGGGCAGTTGGCTGGATTCTCTCGGGGACCCGATCGAGGCTTCCATGACGCCTGAGGTTGGCAAAACCGGGAGTTCGCGGGAAGTGGAAGGGTGATGAGAAATCCGGCAGGATTAAAGATCTTGCCCCAACCAGACCGGTGGATTTTTTGCAGGTTTGTTTCGTTTCAGGTGGCGGTGTTTTTGGCAGTCTATTGGAGTGTACTCGAACCACCCAGATGATCCGCACCCGGGTGAGATCATCGACTCCCGCTCAGACACCGGTGCCAATTCCCTGAGCCGTGCCCGAAATTGGCTCTTCGCATGGGCGCTGATGGGGCTGCCGTTCTTGGGCCTTTTGTTTTGGGCCGATGACTGGCTGCTCTCGCAACGGTCGGCATGGAGCGGTCAGGGGTGGCACCTTCTGGCGACGATCATCAGCGGTTCGGCCAATGGCTTCCTATTGATTCCCGCGGGGATGGGGTTGGGAATCTGGTTTCAACGCCGGTCAAAAAAAAGAGCCGCTCGGGTCCTCATCACCCTGTTGCTGGCCGGTATCGCCTCAGGGGTCGTGGGGACGGCTTTGAGGTCGCTCATCGGCAGGACTCGACCGGAGGTGTCTGTGGAGCAGGGTTGGTTCGGTCCACGAAAGGATGGCCATTGGATCATCGGACGCCATGCCTACGGATCGTTTCCATCCGGGCATGCTTCCATTGCCGCGGGGTTGGGTTTCATGGCCTTTGTTTGGGGACCTCGGGCTGGAGGGCTGGGCGTGGCATTTGCAATGGCTGTGGCTTGGGCTCGATTCCATCTGGGTGCTCATCGGGCTTCGGACGTTTGGGCAGGCCTGCTGGTGGGAGCGCTGACGGTCCTCCTTTTGTGGCCGTCGGGTCGGGCTTGGGTCGATCGAGGGAAACCTCCGGGTTGGTGGCCTTTCTGGGGTTGGCGTTCGGTAGAAAATCCTCCCCATCCCGTTTCTTCTCATTGAAACGATCTGGTTCAGGAAGATTTCGTGATCTCTGGAGCGATCAAAAATCCAAGGCCGGAGACCGGTCTGAGATTTCATGAATCTCCCAGACTTGCAGACAGGACCTAAAGTTTTTCGTGCAACGGGCGATACCGAAGGATGGCCAGATCCGAGGGCTCCTCTTCCTAGCCCACTCGCGATCGGGACCTGTATGCGCCATGCAGATTCAAACCGTTCATCATCGTATCTTCATACTGACCGTCTCCGCCGTGGCTGCACCCGTCCTGGCAGTCTCGGTTCGATGGTTGTTGGGAGAGGGGGTTGGCAAGTATTCCAGTCTTTGGATCGTGGCCGTGGCTATCCCGTCGTTGATCGCCTTGGGCTCCTTGACCCGAACGGCCCTCATCGAATTTGAAAAGAAGCCGGCCCAAGAGCTCGATGACGCCCAAGGCAAGGCGCTGGAGGAGGCCTCTCGAGCCGTGGCGGCCGCCGAGGAGAAGTGCAAGGCGCTCGAGTCTCAGAACGAACGGCTCCAGGATCGGGCGGTTTCCCTCGAGGGCAAGATCCGGGAAATGGAGGCGGCGGTGGTTGCTTCTGATGGTCCGAAACCGCTCGGAATTATTGATGGATTGCGTTCGGTGATCGGCAAGGCCGGTGAGCGGGTGACCACCACCCTCACCGGTGGGTCTCAATTGGAGGTCGGTTTGGCGCTCTCCAAAGAAGAAGTCGATGGGGTGCAGTCCATGCTCGATTCCTTGGGACGTAAACTGGCTCGTCCTCAGGTCGAAGAAATGATCGAGGCTCAGGCTGGCGACAATTCCACTCGAATGTTGTTGGTCGAGGATGATCAGACCAGCCGTCGTCTGATACGGGCCCTGCTACCCAAGGAACTCAAGGTGTCCATCACGGAGGCCGAAGATGGTCAGGTGGCGTTGCGGATGATGGAGAAGCCCCCATACCCGGACATCATTGTTTGCGACGTGCTGATGCCCAACATGGATGGCTTGGAGTTCATCGCTCGCCTGCGCGATCTTCCGCGCTTCTCCAATACCCCGGTGGTCATGATCTCGGCCAACGCGTTCAAGGACAACGTGGCCAAGGCGGCCACGCTCAAGGTCACTCGGTTCCTGCGCAAACCCTTGGAGCGGAAAGAACTGACCGATGCCATCGAGGCCGCCCTGAAGGAGGTCAGCGGCAAGGAGTCGGCACTCTTCAAGGCCCAACAGCGCCTCTGCCTCGACGACAAGGCCTACTTCGAATTGTCGGCGGGCTTCTCGCGAGCCATCAGCGAGTCCATCACCTTTGTGCGTTCTTCGATCAGTCGGGATCGATGGCAGGCCGCGACCATTCGCGTCAACGCCCTGAGTGGATCCATCCAGATGGTGGGCGACGAGCGTCTCTCGGTGGCCATCACGCGCGTCGAAACCCAGTTGAGGCGGGCCGACATCAACGGCGTCACCATTGAGCTCGAAATGCTCGAGCAGGAAAACGAGCGCTTCATGCGTACCCTGGTCCACGCTTTCAATGCGGAACAAGAAGCCTCCGCTTCCAAGGACGAGAAGCCCGTCGTGGTCGTTAAAATCCCGGGTTGATGACCGTTCAGCCTGGGTTCTTCGGCTCCAGAACCGCGGGATTCAGTCTGCCCTCGGACAATCACCGGCTGCCAATGAAGGAGCACAAAAGGTGTGTTTCGAATGGGCAGCGGAGCCTTCAGGTAGCAGGTGGAGAGCAACTGAGCGGGGGCGATCCACGTCGCCACGCAATGCCTTCTTCCTCAAACGCCGCTCAGACCGTAGCCTCTTCGAGTGATTTCGTTGGCCGACACCTCCGCGGGACAGGAGCCCACCGATTGGGTGGAGCCTGTTCGGGAGATCTTTTCCCAAAGCGGACTGCTTTCTCGGGCCAGCAACTTTGAGTACCGCCCCGAGCAACAGCAAATGGCCATGGCCGTGGCCTCGGCCCTTCAAGATCGGCGTCATCTGCTGGTGGAGGCCGGCACCGGTGTCGGTAAAAGTTTTGCCTACCTGATCCCGGCCATTCTTTTTGCCGTTGGTCGCAAGAAGAAGGCGGTGATCTCCACACACACCATCAATTTGCAGGAGCAGTTGGTGGAGAAAGACTTGCCGGTCCTGAAGCAGGTGCTCCCAGTGGACTTCAGTTATGCGATGTTGAAGGGGCGCTCCAATTACTTGTGCACCCGTCGCCTGCGCAAGGCCATGCAGCAATGTGATTCGCTCTTCACCTCTCCAGAAGCGGCGGAGTTGCGACGGATCGAAGAGTGGAGTCGCACCACTCAGGATGGTTCGCTGAGCGACTTCTCGGTGGAACCCGATCCCAAGGTCTGGGAGCACGTTTGTTCCGAGCGCGGGTTGTGCACTCCCAAGAAATGCGGCTTTCAGAGTGATCAGGCCAAGATGGGGCCCGTCTGTTTCTTTCAGCGCGCGCGCCAGAAGATCCTCGGGGCTGATGTGCTGGTGCTCAACCACACCCTGTTCTTCACCCTGCTCAATGGCGTCGAGGCCGATCCCGAGGGTGGAGTGCTCTTCAAGAACGACTTCGTGATCTTCGACGAGGCCCATACCGTTGAATCGGTGGCTGCGCGCCACATCGGGGTCAGCGTGAGTAGCGGCCAGGTCCGTTATGCACTCCAGCGTCTCTGGAATCCGCGCACCGAGAAGGGGCTTTTGTCCACCTTGCGATCCGCCTCCAACGTTCGACTGGTGGCCGATGTGCTCAAGGAGACCGACGACTTTTTCGTGCGGGTGGAAGATTCGTGTCAGGAGTTGGCCCGCTCGGCGACCCCGTCGGAGCCGGAACGGACCTCGTCCAGTGAACAGCCCTCCCGAGTCTGGAAGGAGTTGCGTATCCGCAGGCCGGATCTGGTCCAAGACAGTCTGACCCTGCCGCTGCAGCGCCTCCGCGAGCAAATTCATGAGCTCATCCAGACCTCCGAAGACAAGGAGACCGGCGAGGAGTTGATGGAGTGCAACCGCCGCTTGGCGGACCTCAAGGTGGCCGTTTCGACCTTCCTGAGTCAGACAGCCGAAGATCATGTCTATTGGGTGGAGCGCTCTGGGAAGACCCAAAAGAACCTCTCGTTGAATGCGGCGCCGGTCGAGGTGGCCGACTTTCTGCGTCAACGTCTCTTCGAATCGGGAACTTCCGTGATCCTGACCAGCGCCACCCTGGGAACGACTGGGCCTTCCGGAGTGGCGGCGGCTCCGTCGATTCCGGCCCCACGGTCTCCGATGTCCGCGTCCTACCCCATCGGCTCCGCGCTTCCCCGAGCGGGCTCAATTGCGGCGCTCCGGTATGTGGCTGGCCGGGTCGGGGGGGAAGACGCTCAGGGTCTTCAGGTGGGCTCCCCCTTCGATTATCCCCGGCAGATGACCCTCTTCGTCGCCGGCAAGATGCCCGATCCCCGCGATGCCGGTTACGAGGATGCGCTGGTCCATTGGATCGAGCACTTCATCGCCCGGACCCACGGCAAGGCTTTCGTGTTGTTCACCAGTCACCGATTGATGCTTCAGGTCGCGGGGCGGATGGAGTCGTTCTTTGGCCGACTGGGGCTGGAGTGCTACGTGCAGAACACCGGAATGCCGCGATCGACCATGCTGGAGAAATTCCGAGAAAACCGGGACTCAGTCCTCTTCGGAACTGACAGTTTTTGGCAAGGGGTGGACGTGCCAGGTGATGCCCTGAGCAATGTCATCATCACCCGTTTGCCCTTTGCCGTGCCGGATCACCCGCTGGTGGAAGCTCGGATCGAGCGGATTGAAGCCGAGGGTGGCAACGCCTTCAGCGCCTTTAGCCTTCCGGAGGCCATCCTCAAGTTCCGGCAGGGGGTCGGCCGCCTCATCCGGACCAAGACCGACACCGGAATCGTGGTCATTCTGGACAATCGCGTGCTGACCAAACGTTACGGCAAGGCGTTTCTGGAGTCGGTTCCTCCGTGCCCGATGGAGATTGTCTGACGGGCTGGGTGTCAAAACCCGGCCCCTTTGTCGACCCGCATACCGGAGAGTACCCATCCCTGGGATCGACGGAGTTCCTGCACTAGCCCTGGGGTCACTCACTCTGGCGGGCGTCTCGGTGGACCTGCAGTTCGAGTCATGGATCGACCCGGAGCGATGGTTGGTTTCTTCCGAGGCCCCCACGGTTCAATGCTTCCCTCGCGCCTCTCGGCTTCGGTAGGTTGGGCCCGTGCATTTCCGCAAGGTGACGTTGGTGGGCGTGGGCCTGCTGGGCGGTTCGCTGGGTATGGCGCTTCGGCGCCGTGGCCTGGCGGATGAGGTCCAGGGCTTCGTCCGGCGTGCTTCCTCGGTGGCCGAGTGCCTGGCACTGGGCGTGGTGGACCGCTGTTCGCGCAACCTGGCCGAGGCCGTGGTGGACGCCGATCTGGTGGTCTTGTGTTCCCCGGTGGGGCAGATGCCCGGGTTGTTCCGGGAAATGTCCCGGCACCTGTCACCCGATTGCCTCGTGACCGATGTGGGCAGCGTGAAGTCCGACCTCGTGGCCGAGATCGAGCCATTGGCCCAGGGGGCTGGCATTCGATTTGTCGGCAGCCATCCGATGGCCGGGGCCGAGAAGAGTGGTCCGGCCCATGCCCGGGCCGATCTGTTTGAGGGTGCTGTTTGCGTGGTGACCCCCACGGCGGCGAGCGACCCTTCCGCCGTGCTGGCCATCCGGTCCTTGTGGGAAGCGGTGGGCTCGCGGGTACTTCAGATGAACCCGATGCTGCACGACGATCTGGTGGCCCGCTCCAGCCACTTGCCGCATGTGGTGGCCGCCGAGTTGGCCAACTACGTCCTCAGCCCGGTCCATCCGAAAGAACAATCCGATTTGTGCGCCGGCGGATTTCGCGACACGACCCGGATCGCCTCGGGGTCCCCGGAAATGTGGCGGGATATTGCTCTGGCCAACCGGCGGCATCTCTCCCGGGTGTTGGGAGTCTTCATTGAGGATTTGTCCGAATTCCGACTGGCCCTGGACGCGGGTGACGAGAAATCCATCGAGGATTTTTTCCGTCAGGCCAAATCCCGGAGAGACCTCCGTTTTCCCGATCCCGAGCCTAAGAAAACCGCCTGAGCCGATGCCGCTGCCCGACCTCATTGAGATCGTTCCTCCGCCTTCTCCCGCCTTCGTGTCCATCACGGTGCCGGGATCCAAGAGCATCACCAATCGCGCCCTGATTCTGGCGGCCTTGTCGTCCGGCACGGTCACGTTGACTGGTGCCCTGTGGAGCGAGGACACACAAGTCATGACCGAGTGCCTGCGGCAGTTGGGATTTGCCGTGGGTGTGGCCCAAGACATGGCGGAGGAGGCTAACCGCGTGATTCAGGTGGAAGGGTTGGGGGGCCGCATCCCCAAGGCGGGCACAGCATCCTCGCCCTTGGAATTGCATGTGGGCAATGCCGGGACGGCGGCCCGTTTTCTGGCGGCCATGGTGTGCTTGGGTGAGGGGTGCTATCGGTTGTCGGGGGTGCCCCGGATGCATGAGCGCCCGCAGGCGGCTTTGCTTCAGGCCCTCCGCTCGCTGGGATACCGGGTGGATGCGCCTGGAGACCGATTGCCGGCCGTGATTCACGGAGCCGGTCCGCGCCCTGGGTCGTGCCGGGTCAGCGTGGCGGAGAGTTCACAATTCGCTTCGGCCCTCCTGCTTCCGGGAAAGGTGGCCGGTTGGGAAGTGCAAGTCGCCGACGCCAATCCCGACGAGTTGCCGTACGTCGAGATGACCCGTCAACTGGTCGAGTCCTTCCCGCACTCTGGAGGCAATTTTCAGGTGGAGCCGGACGCCTCCAGCGGCAGTTACTTTTGGGGTGCTTCCCGCCTGATGGGCAAGAACCGGGTCGAAGTGGCCCGCTGGCCCGGGTCGGGATGGCAGGTCGATGCCCGGTATCCAGACTTCCTCGATCTTCCGGCGGAGGTCTCTCGCGAGCGCGACCTCGGAGACAGCATCATGACGGCCATCACTCTGGCCCCCTTGGAGGACCATCCGGTCCGCTTCACTGACTTAGGGCGTTTGCGCCTGCAGGAATGCGAGCGGGTCCAGGCGTTGCGCACCGAATTGACCAAGTGCGGAGCCAGCGTGACCGAGTCGGGTGACAGCCTGTTGATCCGGCCTTCGATCTTGCACGGGGCCGAGATCGAAACCTACGAGGACCACCGCATGGCCATGTGCTTTGCCATGCTGGGGTTGCGGATCCCCGGCATGCGATTGCGCAATCCACGCTGCGTCCGCAAGACCTTTCCCAATTTCTTCCGCAAACTGGCCGGGTCGCCCCCCTTTGGTCTTGGGGCGATCATTCTCGATGCCACCACCGGTCGAGTGCTCCCCCTGAACGAACTCAACGCTGAATGATGACCAAGACACTCAAGCTACCCCAAGTCATTGCGGTCGATGGTCCGAGCGCGTCGGGCAAGGGGACTTTGTCCCGTCGGATGGCCCGCGAGTTGGGTTATATCTACGTCGATTCCGGAGCCATGTACCGGACCCTTGCCTGGCATTGCCTGCAGCGGGGGATCCGACTCGAAAAGCCGATGACCGAGGCCGATGAAAAGGCCGTCATTCGCCAGCTTCGCAGTTGGAAATGGGAGCTCCGCGTGATCGACGCTCAGGCTTGGATCCATGTCGATGGGTATTTCCCGGCGACCGAGATTCGCACCGATGTCGTCGAGAAGGCGGTCCCGGTCGTCGCGCAGATCGGCAAGGTTCGGGACTGGATGGTGGCCCGACAGCGGGACTGCGCCGCCCTCGGGCCGCTGGTCATGGAGGGACGCGATATCGGCACCGAGGTATTTCCATTGGCTCCGGTGAAATTCTTTCTCGAGGCCGACGCCGAAGAACGTCAGCGCCGCATCACCGACCGAGGTGGATCCACCGACGGAGCTTGGCGGGACAGCATGGACATTCATCGCAAGAAGGGCGCGTTGATCCCGGCCTTGGATTCCATTCGCATCAACAACACGGGGCAGACTCCGGACGAGACATTTGCCGTGTTCATGGGCCATGTCCGCGAGCGTCTCGGGACTCGTCCTGAGAATTCGAAGCAAGGTTGATTCGATGGCCCCGCCCCTCCGAAAGCGATGGATCGGGCGGCTGCTGAGGCTGCTGTTGGGGTGGTTCTGGATCGGACTCCGTGTCGCTGAAGGCGCCGGCAATGAGGTGTTGGTGATCTACAATTCAGAGTCGCCCGACTCCGAAGCCGTGGCTCGACACTATGCCCGGCGGAGATCGGTGCCGGAGTCCCAGCTCTTGGGACTGCGACTTCCCCAGACGGCGACCTTATCTCGGGCCGACTATGTTTCGGCCATCCAAGAGCCCCTTCGCAGGCATCTGGTAGCCAAAGGACTGGCGGAATGGGTGCCCGATTCCAGCCCGCTGCCGCCGGGTCGCAAGGCATTGGCGCAGAAGCGTCTGCGTCTGGTTCGCTCTGAAATCCGCTACTTGCTCCTGTGCTATGGGGTGCCGTGGTACATCCCCCAAGACCCATCCCTCCGCAGCGACACTCAAGGCATTCCCCCCCAACTCCAGCGCAACGACGCCTCGGTGGACGATGAGTTGGCCCTGTTACCCCGGCTTGGTTTCGACGATCCGATTGCGAGCGCGCCCAATCCGGTGGTCGGGGTCACCAATGGCGCCCAGATTCATCCCACGAATGGCGTCTTCATGGTGACGCGGTTGGATGGGCCCACGCCGGAAATCGCCCGGGGTTTGGTGGACAAGGCGTTGGAGGCCGAGTCGCGCGGACTGTGGGGACATGCCTACATCGACTTGAGGGCCATCACCAATGGGCCCTACGGGTTGGGCGACCGGATGATCACCAACGCAGCTGTGGCCGCCAAACGCCTGGGATTTGAGACCTTCGTCGACAATCAACCGGCGACCCTGGGGGTGGGCTATCCCCTCAGCCAGGTGGCCCTTTACGTCGGTTGGTACGACAGCGGAGTGACCGGACCGTTCTACCGGGCCAGCGTCGAATTCCAGCCCGGAGCCTTCGCCTACCACCTGCATTCCTTCAGCGCGGCCAATCTCCGATCGGCCTCCGAGAACTGGGTGGGCCCGCTCCTGGCTCGCGGAGCCACTGCCACCATGGGTTGTGTGGCCGAGCCTTATCTGGAATTCACCCCCAATCCGGCCATGTTCTTGGAACGTTGGGGATACGTCGGCATGACCCTGGGCGAAGCGGCCACCGCGGCGCACCCGGTGCTGTCGTGGCAGACAGTGGTGGTGGGTGATCCGCTGTACCGGCCGTTCGGTCGCCCGTTGGCCGAGGACGGCAAACGCCTGGACGACGCCAACGATCCGTGGACCGCCTACGCGCTGGTTCGCAACGCCAACCTTCAACTCATGGCGGGCCGTTCAGTGGAAGCGATGCGCGACCAACTGGAGGGACAACGCTGGGCCACCCACCATGCGGTCGTGGCCGAGAAGATCGCTCGTTTGTACTGGTCGGGCATCCGGGTCCGCAGGGCTTTGGAGTGGTATGACACGGCCTTGGGGCTGACCAATGCCACGCCGATGCAGCGTCGTCGCCTGCTGCAGGACAGCGTCGAGGCCCATCGGGTGCTCGGGCAGCCGGCCGAGGCCTACCGCTGCCTCGAGCAGCTCATTGTCACGGCACCTCCCGATGTGGATCTTCAGGAACTGCGCATCCGTCAATTGCAGTTCGCCCGCGAGATGCGGGATGTGGAGAAAGTCACCGCCGTTTCCAATGAAGTTCAGCGCCTGAGTGGGAAGCGGTGATTGGTTTCTATTGCCCTCATCGACATGACTTCCGAAGCCCTACAACACCTGACCGATTCGGATCCTGTCATGGGTCGACTCATCCAGAGGGTCGGTGCCTGCACTTTGGACCCAGAGCCTCAGCGAACTCCGTTCGAGTCGCTGGTCCGAGCCGTGGCCCACCAGCAGCTGCATGGCAAGGCGGCCGAGACGATTCTGGGGCGTTTTTTGCTGCGATTCCCCGGCCGTCGTTTTCCTCGGCCCGAAGACCTTGAACGGGTGTCCGATGCCGACTTGCGATCCTGCGGCTTCTCGGGTTCCAAGGTGGCCGCTGTGCGCGACATCGCCGCCAAGTCTCTCGATGGGACCGTGCCCACCTCCCGGAAGATCCGCACGCTCTCCGACCAGGAAATCGTCGACCGACTCAGTGCCTGCCGCGGGGTAGGGCGGTGGACCGTCGAGATGCTGCTCATCTTCAAGTTGGGGCGTCCGGACGTGTTGCCGATCGATGACTTCGGTGTCCGGGAAGGATTCCGGGTGACCTACGGGCACGACGTCCAACCTCGGCCCAAGGATTTGTTGGCCTTTGGCGAACGCTGGCGCCCGTTTCGGACGACGGCGGCCTGGTACTTGTGGCGAGCGGCCGATGCCGCGAAACTCGCACCCAACGTTGACTCGTGGGTCGGAAGAGAATCCGACGCCTGCGTTTGCTGTCAGGACTTCTGGGCTTTGGGATAGTTCTTCACCAGGGCCTCTGCCGTCTCGCGGAGGATGGTTACCAGCTCGGGCGGACTCAGTACCGTGGCCTGGGCCCCCCAACCCAGGATCCATCGGCTAATCTCCTCAAGACTTCCCAGCCGGAGATGGATCTCAACTCCCTGGTCGGGAAGCTCGGTCAGCACCTGAGAGGGATGCCAGCGCTTCTCGCGGATGTAGTCGGCCACGGCCCGTGAGAAGCGGATGCGGACTTCGAAGTCTCCACTGCGCGAGTACACGCCGAAGCTGTCGCTCAAATGCCGTTCCAGCGCGAACTTGGCCGGGCGCTGGAAGGTCTTTCCGGTCGGTTCGGCCTCGGCGATCCGGGAGGGCACAAAGGTGCGGATCGCTTTTCGGAGATGGTCGTGGGCGAAGAGGTACCAGTCGCCGTTGACATTGCCGATGTGGTAGGGATCCACCGTGCGCTCCTCAATGGCTGCGCCGGGTTTGCGGTAGGTCAGACGAAGGGTCTGACCCGCGGCCGCTGCCTGGGCCAGCCGATCGATGATCCCGAGGTCCACGTTGGGCTCGGCGGTCGTTCGGAAGGAAATGGTCTGCGTCCATTCGGCCAGATTCAGAGACACGGTGTCCGGCAATGAACGTTCGAGTTTCTTGAAGGCGGTCAGGAGGCGTTTTTCGAAGGGAGTGCCCCGGTACTGTTGGAGCGCCTTCTCAGCGACCACCAACGCGAAGAGTTCTCCCTCCGTGATTTGCAGGGTCGGGAACGCATCGACCGGTTCGGTGTAATAGAATCCATAACGCTGGGGGCTGTAGTCGATGGGCAGCCCCATCCGGTCGCGCATGAAATCGATGTCCCGCTGGATGGTCTTGGTGCTCACCTCGAATTCGCGGCTGAGGAACGAAGCGTTCGGATGCTTGCCCGAGGCGATGGCGGTGTGGATGCGCATCATTCGCTCCAACGGCGGTCGGGACATGGGCAGCTCACGCACGCTCTTCTTCATCGAGATATCCTGTTCGCAGACGGTAGGAATGCCAACTCTGGACCCGCTCGGGTGGGTCGTCAGTCAGCGCAGTTCGCCACGCTTTCCGCTTTTGTCCGGAGGCACCCCGGTCTTCCAATTCACGGCATGACGGATTCGGAGTCCCCAGTGGTGATTGGTATCGAATGCGGCGGCACCCGCACCGTGGCCTTGGCCGCGGCGGTGGGTGCTCGAGTGCCGCTGGCCCGGATCGAATCCGGACCCGCCAATTTGCGACTCACCTCAGACTTGGACCTGCAGTCCCACTTCGACTCGTTGAGATCCCGTCTACCGGAAGCGGCCGCCATTGGCATCGGCATGGCCGGAGTGAGGACCGAAGAAGATCGGCAGCGCTTGCGGGCTTGCGTGGCAAGGGTTTGGCCATCGGTGCCGGTCCGTGTCGATCACGACCTGGTGAGCGCGCTCGAGGCCGCTTCTCTGGATGCCACCGATCCCGTGGAGGCACGGGTCATTCTCTTGAGTGGCACGGGCTCGTGCTGCTTTGGCCGAAACCGCCGCGGAGTCACCGCCAAGGCCGGCGGATGGGGACACCAGTTGGGAGATCAGGGCAGCGGTTTCGCCATCGCTTATGCCGGATTGCGCGAGGCCATACGTCAGCTCGAACACACCGGCCGCATCGGTGCCCTCGGCCGCCGACTCCTCAAGGCCTCCGGACACAAAGACCCCGAAGCCTGGGTGGGCTGGATGCAGGCGGTTTCCAAGCGTGAAATCGCCGCATTGGCTCCAGCAGTGTTTGCAGCCGCGGCCCAAGGAGACCCGGGGGCCCATTCGATCATTGAGCGCTGTTTGGCAGAGTTGCTCGAGTTGGCCTTGGTCTGTGCGGGGCGACTGGACCGGACCGGCAAGGCTCGGGTGGAATTCGTACTGGCGGGCAGTGTCTTCCTGCGTCAACCGCATTGGCTTCCGCACATTGAGAGCGTTCTTCGGGCTGTGCGCCCCAAGGCCGTGATCCGCTGCTTGGAGCGCGAATCGGCCTGGGGTGCCGTGGTCTTGGCCGAGCAGGCTCTGGCGTCCGGGGACAGTTCCCAGAAGCACCCAGTCACGAGGCCGGCTTTGGCGGTCCCGCCGCCGGTGGCTCGTCCCGAATCGACGGGAGTTTCCCCAACGGAGCAGCGGAACCCGCGTTCCCGGCACCTCGACCGGATGCCTGTCGGCAAGGCCATCGACCTGATGTTGTCCGAGGACTCCCAGGTCCCCGCGGTCATCGGCCGGCACCGGGTGGCCTTGGCCCGGTTGATCCGCCTCGCCGAGGCTGCCATCCGCAGCGGAGGACGGTTGATTTATCTGGGTGCCGGCACCAGCGGCCGTCTCGGAGTCTTGGACGCCAGCGAATGTCCGCCCACGTTTCGGACCCCGCCCGATTGGGTCCAGGGCATCATGGCCGGCGGCGAGAAAGCCTTGCACACCTCCGTGGAAGGAGCCGAAGACGACGCCGGGGCAGGGCGTGAAGCCCTCCGTCTCCGTCAGGTTTCCTCTAAAGATGTCGTGGTAGGCATCGCAGCCTCGGGGAGAACCCCTTATGTTTGGGGAGCATTGGCCGAAGCCCGTGAAGCCGGAGCCCGCACCGCCTTGCTCTGCTTCAATCCGAACCTGAAATTCACCCGAAGCCTCCGGCCGGATGTCGTCCTTGCTATCGACGTCGGCCCCGAGGTGCTCACCGGGTCCACCCGACTCAAGGCCGGCACCGCCACCAAGCTGGTCCTGAATATTCTCAGCACCCTCACCATGGTCCGCCTCGGCAAGGTTGAAGAGAACCTCATGATCGACCTGAACCCCTCCAACGTGAAACTGCGCGATCGCGCCCTTCGCATCGTTCAAGAGTTGACTCACGTCGCCCCGGAAGTCGCTCGGACTGCACTGGAGGGCTCTGGTTGGCGGGTGCAGGCCGCCGTTCAGACCTTGCGCCAAAAACGTGCCTGCTGCTGATTCTCCCGGGGGCTGTCCTCATCCCGGGAAATGACCGCAAATTTCCCCCTCGGCCAGAACGCATTTGCCAATCGACTGCCAAGGTGTTTGTTCTAGGTCTGGTTAGGTTTGGGGGGCAACGCGATGAATCCCACGGTCATGCATGGTTTGGCGATCGGGCTGCTGGTCAGCTTCGGTATGGTGATCGGTATTGCGATCGTTTTTGCCACGTTGTATCGGCGCCACCTTCGGGCACTGCGAAAGACCCAGCGCTGGATAGATCCTCTCACGCCCCTGGTGGGTTCTGCTCAATCAGCCCTCACCCTGCCACTGCCCAACCGCTGGCTGGCCATCCGTAGTTCCAACACCGCCTACCTTCGGGAAATGCTGCATATCGGGCCTGATGAAGGTTCGCGGTGGTCCGAGGCCATGGCGCGGTCCCGCGAACGGATGATCTTCATTTCGCCGCCCTGGCGCGGTTGGTCGCTGGTGGTCGGTGCGGCCATCCCGGATCCTGCCGCCGATATCGATCAACTCTACCGATTTCTGTCCGCCTTGAGCCGAGGAGTCGGCGAAGTCCAATTTTTTTCGGCCGATCGCGTGCTCAATCACCATGCGTGGGCGTGGCTCCGGGAAGGGAACGTGGTGCGGGCCTATGCTTGGGCCGGTGAGACCTTGTGGAGTCAGGGTGATCGGACCTTGGATGAACGACTCTTGGGCTTCACCTTCCACGATTACGGGGAGGCCGTTGAAGGCCCCGGCATTTGCGGAGGTCCCTCCGAGCAGCAGAACGCGGAGAGAGTGGCCTTGCTGGCTCGTCGTTGGAGCCTCGACCCATCCGAGGCCAGTGCGTATTTTCTCGCTCTGGAGATCTCCTCCCGCGTTCGTCGCAAGGGCCTCGATGAGACCGATTGATCTCCCCTCAGCGCTCCGAATCAGCGCCTGCCGACCCGGAACTATTCTCAGGACTTGAAGGCGAATCATTCCGGGTTGAGTGTTATCCCGGCGGTCGCCCCAAAAAATTCGCCCCACCTAGGCCATGACCCGTTCCATTGGACTGAATCCACCCAACCCCACTGATCTCCACCGGCACATCAACCTGAAACTGGCCGAGTTGGGCCTGACAGGTGTTGCGCTGCCCGGTGAAACTCAGACTCTGGACTCTTTGCTGGAGAGTTTCATCGCCCAGGGCCGTGAGAAGGACCGTCTGCTTTCCCGTTACGCCAGTCCGGTGGACCGCCGGATCAACAACTTCATCCACGATTACCTGACCGATACGGCCGTCCCTCGGGAATTGCCGCGGAACACCTTCGTCTTGGACCAATACGGCCTGGCCCGTGTCCTCTCCCTGCCTCCCGACAAAGACGAAGTCGCCTCGCCGAGGCTGCGCAGCTACCGATTGCGCAACGGAATCCTGCACAATCCAAAGTCGGACCGGCGGACCACTTCGGGCATCTTCCATGTCACCGAGGGCGGGTTGCCCATCCCGGACGACAAGAAAGGCGTTCCCAAGGCGGTGTTCGCGGACCTTCTGGCGCGCGCGCTGCAACCGCCTGAAGAGCTCCTCCATCTGCCGTTCACCGCTTCCGGAGCCAAACCGGCGGCTTGCATGGTCTCGCTGCTGATCCGCCCGGTCATCTGCCCGGAGGTTCCCGGCGTGATGCCCCGCAAGAGCATGGAGATTCGCTTCTTCGTGCCGGGATCGCTGGTGGCCAACCTCGACTTCGTCGAGAGCATCTTCGGGAACGCCGGCGATCCGTTGCTCCCGGAGAATGACGCTTCCCTCGATGCCGAACATTGGAGTGGGCACACCGGATGCGTCATCCTGGCTCCGCACCTCAATGGGCTCACCAAGAAGGAAGTGGGGCTTCCGCATCGGGACGAGGCCACCGAGCGCCAGCGTCGGGACGGCATGTGCTGGTCCGATCCCAGGGAGCTCTACAACGACGGGAACGCCTTCAAGCTGACCGCACGAGATGCTTCCGGTGTCATCGTGACCCTCATTTCGGACAACTACTTCGGCTACTGCAAGAAGGAGGTCAAAACCCAGATCAGCTTCGCCGCCAACCTTTTCGGCCTGGTCGAGGAAGAGCACGCCGGCGGAGCGTTGGTCTTTGCCCGTCACGATTTGGGCAGCGAATACGACGCCCAACAACACCGCGCCGATTTCCCTTACAGTTTCTCGGAAGTCGCCCGGTTGATTCCCAATGCACTGAACCTCCAGCCCGAGGGACATGCCATCGACCGGCAATTTCCGACGGTGATCTATGTTCCTGAGAACGCCCGTTTCGACATCGAGTCGCTGACAGTCCGATGGGACGATGCCGGGAAATCCCAGTCCATCCGACTCCGACGAGACCATCACTACCTCCTTCCCAGTGGATTTCGGGTACATCTGGAGCCGCCGGCCATGCCGGCCCGGGCCTGGCGTCTGGTCGGAACCCGTCCGGAGGGAACCCTTTGTCACAAGCCCTGCACGGTCTCCGGCGGCGGTAAGAGCGAGATCTCCAAGCCCATCACCGACGCCATCCTCTTCGGTTCGGTCTTCGTTGCCGACCTAGCGCAGGATTTCGACCGAGTGGCCGTCGTGGTGGCTCGAGACTTTTCCCAACGTTTCCGCGATCCTGCCCGTAATGGGTCCGACCAGCGACCCATCCTGAGCCCGCGCCGCACCCTGGGCTCGGTCATCAAGCTCCTGACACCGAGCGAGGATTTTTCCGACGAACACAATGCCTGGATCGGTTCCGTGCCTCCGTATATCCGGGAATTGGTGCTTGTCGTGAAACGCTTCTGGCAGCCCTCGTGGGGCGAGGACTGGCGCTCACATTTCAGCGTCGATGTCATCAACGGCACCCCTGCCAACGAGCTGCGACTGGGGCGCAAGCGATTGGTCACCCAGTTCCTGCGCGTGGGTTATGACGACGACGGAGCCTGGCGCACTTTCGGTCTGCGGAAGGATTACCTCCCGGCCTTCAAGCTTCAGATGGAAGACGACATCACGGCCAGCGTGACCGTGCCGCGCAGCCAGTTGCCGGGCTTGGACCCCCAGAGCGTTTATCCGTCGCTCAAATTTGTTCAGAACACCGAGTTCCGGCTTTTCCAACGACCGGATGACGCGATTCATCGCGGGTATGACAAAGCCGCCGAAGCGGACTTTGCGGGTGGCGGTTGCTTCTTTAGCAATTACGAACCCATCTCACGCCAGCAGGCGCGCGAGCTCGTCGATGATGCCGTCGGTCTGAATCAATACACCGCGCCCATGCGGGCTCTGATCGAAGCGGCTGCAGCCTCGGAACCGGGCGATGGGTCTCCCGAATGGATCGTCGTCACCTCTCATCCTCGATTGGTGGATGGTAAACCCTCGAAGAATCCTCGATATCTTCAGACGCGTCCGGATCTCTTGGATGACCTAGGGCGTCATCTGACCACCATGTCTGCTCGACTGGCGCGGCGCTTGGGCACCGATCGTCCCGTGTACACGCCGGTGCATGCCGTCTTGGCGGGTCGCCGGAACAACCCGGCCGAACCCGGAGTGCGTCCGCTGGCCTGTTATGGCCCGATCCATCACATGGAGTTGCCGGAGGCGTTCATGGAGTTCATCTCCAGCATGACCGGCAAGTCCCCGTCGACGACCGGGGCTGGCAGCGAGGGAGCTCTCACCAAGGGCCCCTTCAATGCACTGCCTCCGATCTACGATCTCAATGCGGCCTTCGTGAGTCTGGCCGTCTCCGAGAACCCCGTGTTCCTGACCAGTGCCGGATGCCTCGGGCCCAAGACCCGCGTGGATCACGACGTCAGTCTGCTCGTGCCAGAGGTCTGGTGCCGGATGGGTGTCACGGAGCGGGATCCGGCCTTCCTGATTGCCAACGGGTACCTCGAGCGCGTGGCGGATTTCACCCACGAGGGGCGGACCGTTCCGGCCAGTCGCCTGGGTTGGCGTGTCACGCTCAAGTTCGTGAACGACTTCCTGGGGCGTGTTTTCAACCACCCCCATGCCGTCCTGGTGGAGAACATGTTGCGACCCGAGATGCAGGATGCGGCGCAATATGCCGATTCGGTGGACAATATTGCGGCGACTCACCGTCGCGTGGCGCAACATTACTTCGACGACGGTTCCATTCACCAGGCCGTGCCACCGCTGCGGGCTCTCCTCCACATCATGCGCGATGGAATCAGCGAGGGATTGACTCTCGAAGATCCCGCCTTCCGCGCGATGTTCAAACGGGAGAGTGTTTTGGGGAGTCCGTGGTACCGCGCTCGATTGGAGATGCGGCGCGAGTTGGAAGTGCGTCACTGGAACACCGTGTCCACCTACATTGAGCGGTTGCTCAGCCGTTCGGAATATGCGCGGGAAGCAGAGCGACTGGGCCTGCACGAGCGGCGGTCCTACGCCCGTGTCATGCTGGAGCGCAGTCGCTCCGAGCAGCGTATCGGGGAACTGACCGGGACGATCGGAGTCGAGCCAGCCGTCTATCGGTAACACCCGCTCCCGCGAGGTGAGGTTGCGGGGTGAGTTTTTGCAGTGAGGCGTTGGCGTGGGTTTTCACGCCACGCCTTCACTGGGCTCCCAATCGGGATCGTTTCAGTCTAGGCCAAGATGTTCCGCACCACGTGCCCGTGCACGTCGGTGAGGCGGAAATCGCGGCCGGCATGGTGATAAGTGAGCTTCTCGTGGTCGAAGCCCAAGCAGTGCAGAATCGTGGCTTGGAGGTCATGTACATGGACGGGGTTCTCGACCACATGGAATCCCAAGTCGTCGGTGGCCCCATAGCTCATGCCGGCCCGGATGCCGCCGCCGGCCATCCAGACACTGTAGGCCTGTGGGTGATGATCCCGACCCTGGCTGCGACCTAGAGCCGGGTTGGATTCCACCATAGGAGTGCGGCCAAATTCGCCGCCCCAGATCACCAGTGTGTCGTCCAACAAGCCCCGCTGCTTCAGATCGAGCACCAATGCGGCACTGGCTTGGTCGGTGGTTGCCGCATTGCTGCGGACATTGCCAACCACGTCGGAATGGGCGTCCCAGCCCTCATGATACAAGTTCACGAAGCGGACCCCGCGCTCGATCATCCGCCGGGCCAAGAGACAGGCACGCGCGAAGGACGGCTTGGCTGGGTCACACCCGTACATCTTCAGGGTCTCCGGGGATTCTCCGCGCAGATCCATCAGTTCCGGGGCCGAGGTCTGGAGCCGGAACGCCATTTCGTAGGAGGCAATTCGGGTGGCGATTTCCGGGTCTCCCACGGTGCCGAGGCGCTTTTGGTTCAGGTCGGCGACGAGATCGAGCGTGTCGCGTTGGAGACGGGTGTCGATGCCAGCCGGGTTGTCGACGTTCAGGATGGGCGGGCCTTGGTTGCGCAGGCGCACCCCGGTGTGGACCGTCGGTAGAAAACCACTAGACCACAGTGCGGCCCCCCCGCTGAGGCCACCCCCCGTGCTCATGACAACGAAGGCGGGCAGGTTCTGGGATTCGGACCCAAGGCCGTAGAGCACCCAGGAGCCCAGACTTGGGCGACCGGGTTGGGAGAATCCGGTGTTGAAGAAAATCTGCGCTGGCGCGTGGTTGAACTGGTCGGTGCGCACCGAACGCACCAGACAGATGTCATCGACAATCTTGCCGAGGTGCGGGAGGACCTCGGAGATCTCGGTGCCTGACTGGCCGTGGCGGGCGAACTTGAAACGCGGGCCGAGCACCGCGGCATCCGGTCGGATGAAGGCATAGCGCTGGCCGCCGATCACCGACGGGGGCAGGGGGCGCCCCTCCAGCTTGGCCAGTTCCGGCTTGTGATCGAAGAGCTCCAGTTGACTCGGAGCCCCCCCCATGAAGAGGTGGATCACCCGCTTGGCCCGGCCTGGGAAATGAGGGGATTGGGCCGCCGCGGCCGGGGTTCCTGCCAGAGGCGAGGCCGAAAGACGATGGCCCCAGCGGTCGGTCAGCAATCCGGCCAAGGCGATTTTGCCCAAGCCGACACCGCAATCTCGGAAGAAATGCCGTCGGCTGACGTGATGCGGATGAAGGTCGAAGGGATTCATGGAGGTCGGGAATGGGTTCAGCCCTTGGTGATCATTTCATCGAGGTTGAGAAGGGCCCGGGACAGGGCCGACCAGGCGGCGCGCTCTTCAACAGAAGATCCCTCACCGGGGCCGGCGACCGCTGCGGGGTCCAACTCGCGGGTCTGAAAACGCTGGAGTTGGGCCCTCCAGAATGTTTCGAGGGCCTGAAGCTCGATTGGGGTCGGCGGTCGGGTCATGCAGCGTTGAAAGGCGCTCTGGATGCGTTGGGACACCGTCCCCGATTGACGGGCCAGATCTCGCCCCATGGCCTGCGAGACCTCGATGAAGAAGACGTCATTCAGCAGGGTGAGCGCTTGCAGGGGGGTGTTGGAAGTTTCTCGCCGGGCCATGCACGATTCGCCGGTCGGGGCGTCGAAGGTGTTGAACATCGCAAAGGGCGCCGTCCGCTTGGCGAAGGTGTAGAGGCTGCGTCGGTAGCGGTTCTGGCCTTCGCTGGTCGGCCAAGACGATCCTCCCCACGCTGCCTCCATGACCCCGGAGGGCTGGGGCGGGTAGACTCCGGGCCCGCCCATGGCGTCCGAGAGCAGACCGCTGGCCTTGAGAGCGGCATCGCGGATGACCTCCGCATCCAGGCGAACCGAGGGCCCGCGGGAGAGCCATCGATTGTCCGGGTCGCGGGACAGGTGGTCTGGCCGGGTCCGCGAGGACTGTCGGTAGGTGGCGCTCAAAGCGATTTTTTTGTGGAGTCGCTTGAGAGACCAACCGTTTCTCATGAAATCAACGGCCAACCAATCGAGCAGTTCCGGATGGCTGGGACTGTCTCCTTGATAGCCGAAGTCTTCAGTGGTGCGCACCAACCCTTTGCCGAAGAAGGCTTGCCACTGGCGGTTGACGGTGACTCGCGCCGTCAGGGGATTGTTGGTGGAGACCAGCCATCGGGCCAGGCCCAGACGGTTGCGGGGTAGCTCGGCCGGAAACGGAGCGATGACCGAGATCACACCGGGTTCCACCCGCTCGGCGGGTTGCAGGTATTCTCCGCGTCGGTGGAGGAAGGTGGAGCGCGGGTTCTCCGGTGGGCGCTCCTGCAAGACCAGGGTGGTCTTCGAAGTGAGGGGTTGCCGCAGTTGGGCAATGCGTTTTTGAGATTCCCCGAGTTCGGGTGTGGTCAGCAGGAAGTGGCGACGAAGTTGTGAGCGCTGCGCTTCGGTCAACGAAGCATCGGCGATGAGCAGAAGGGGTTCCAGTTCTGGCGGCAAATCCCGCGCTTGAGCTCCGCCAGCCTGGGTGCTGACGGACACCCGGAAACGGCCGAGCGAACAGGCGTAATGGCGTCCGAAGAGGAGGGATAGTTTCAGGTCGGCATTGCCCGGGATGGGTGCCTCAGGAACGAAGACCGCCTCATGCCTCTGGCCTTCGCGGCCCGCCGTGGACCAACCGGTTTGCGGGTCGCCATCGATGGCCAGCGCCGCCGTGGCCTCAGACCCGAAGGCGTTCTTGCCGAAGCTCTGCGAAGACGACTTCCAGCGGACCGATTGGCCGCTCGCGCTCAGGCTCAGTTCGCCCAAGAAGAAATCGCCCTTCGGACCTTCATAGTAGGCCAGCCCAGGCCCGTTTTTGGGCAATCGTGCATCGGGCAGGGCTTCCAAGCGCACGGCGGTGATGGGTTCTGGCGGCGTGTTGAAGGCCAGTTGATAGGTGTCGCTCTTGCTGATATCGCCGCTGACGAAGACCGAGGCGTCTTCCTGAACCGTCAAGAGTGGGAGGTTGGAGGTTGCGGACGTAGGACGCAGGGGCGTCCAACGGATGGCTGCCTCGCGGGCTTTGCCCAACCACCGCTGGAAGGCGGCCTCTGCTGCGGCTTTGCGCCGTGCCGCTATGGGCAGCGGATCGGAGGGCGCTCGGCCTAGTTGGATCCGGGGCCGGCCGATGAGGTGTTGAGCCGCTTGCTGGTGCTCCAGAGTGATTTCGAATCGGATACCCGAGGGAAAGGAGACCTCTTTCTGGAACTGGACCGTAAGGTGGTGTTCCCGGTTGAGCCGGTCACCGCCCACATCCACCGCCCAGCCCGTCTGGAGTTGGTCATCGATGGCGTTGGCCGCCGGAAATCCCGACTGCTCCACGTCGGCTTGTGCCTGGGCGAGGGCGATCTTCTGAAGCTGATCCGGAGCCTCCAGCGGTGCGGCCGTGACCCGCAATTCGCTCAGGACGAAGTTTCCATGAGCCACTCGTCCGGGGCCTCTCTTGGGGAGCGCCTCGTCCAGCAGGGTCTCCAAGCGGAGTCGATCGACGTGGGTGTCCCGCGTGGTCACGACGAGGGTGAGGGTATCGGTTTCTGGCGGTGTCCCGGTGAAGAGCGCGGATTGGTCCTTCAGAGGATTCACGGTCGATCCCTTCAGGGACCGGGCCTCGGTCAGGGTGGGGGTGAACCACACGGTTTCTTCGATCGGGAACCGCTCTGCCAGGGTGGCGGTCAAGGCTTCAGCTTCGGCCAATTGGGCCCGATGCCGAGCCTCCTCGGAAGGTTCCGGGAGGTCCATGTCGGGTTCGTCGGCATTGTTCAGGAAGGCCATCAACTGGTAGTACTCCCGATGCGGGATGGGGTCGTACTTGTGGGTGTGGCACTGGGCGCAGCCGACCGTGAGGCCCAACCAGGTGGTGCCGGTGGTGGCCACCCGATCGGTCATGGCATGGAAGCGGAATTCCAGCGGATCGATGCCACCCTCCTCATTGAGCATGGTGTTCCGGTGAAATCCGGTAGCGATGCGCTGATCGCGCGTGGCGTTGGGCAGCAGGTCACCCGCCAGTTGTTCCAGGGTGAACTGGTCGAAGGGCATGTCGGCATTGAGCGAGCGGATCACCCAATCCCGCCAAGGCCAGATGCTCCGGGTGCGATCCTTTTCGTACCCATTGGTGTCGGCGTAGCGGGCCAGGTCCATCCAGCGCCGGCCCCAGCGTTCGCCGTAGCGAGGGGAAGCCAAGAGCTGGTCCACCCAGTGTTCGTAGCCCGCGTCGCTGGGGTCCTTCAAGAAGGCCTCCACTTCGGCAGGGGTGGGCGGCAGGCCTGTCAGGTCGAGCGAAACACGGCGTGCCAGGGTGTGGGGATCGGCCGCCTCCGCAGGAGCAAACCCGCGCTCTTGCAATCGCTGGAGCACGAATTGATCGATGGGGTTGCGTGCCCAAGAGGTGTTGGTGACCTCGGGCGGTGATACGGATCTGGGGCGCTGGAAGGCCCAGTGAGGGACGTACTCGGCGCCGGCGGCGATCCAAGCTTCCAGGGTCTTCTTTTCGGTTTCAGTGAGGGTCTGCCGGGTGCTCGGCGGTGGCATTACCTCGTCAGGATCCCGGGAATGGATCCGAGTCACGACTTCGCTGGAGGAGGGCTTGCCCGGGACCAGTGCGACCGCGCCGGATTTGGCGGGCTGGAGGGCCACGTCGCGGACATCGAGTCGCAAGTTGCCCTTGCGCGACAGGTCATCGGGTCCGTGGCATTTAAAACAATGCTGGGAAAGGATCGGTCGGACCTCGGTGGAGAAATCAGGGCCGGCCGTCGGACCTGCGGCCAAGTTGAGGCACAGGCTTAGAGCCTGCGCAGGCAGCGCGATCCACCCGAAGCGGGATCCCGGTTGAGACAATCGGCGATGTTCCACGGCGGTTCAGACGATGGAACCCCTAACAAAAGTCAGACCAGCAGAAAGTTCTGCGCCCCGTTCAAAAGCACGTTTGAGTTCCGTGCATGGAGACGCGTTTTTGTGGGTGCGACGGATGAGTGGAGGCGCTTTGACCCGGGCCGGGCAGTTGGTGCAGGGTGACCCCATGCGTGTGATTCGTGTCGTGTCCGTGCTCTTTGCACTCGGGTGGACGGCCTGGTCAGCCTCGATCCCGGAGTTTGTCCGATCGGCCGAAGATCGGCACGGGGCGGCCGGGGAACGTGCGGCCCGCTTTTTGGCAGAACACATGACCGAGACCGACCGGTCGAAACTCAGCAACGAGTTCCTCTTGGAGAACCTCGATTTGGCCCTGCGCGCCCGGAAGGAGTTCCCGTGGGCCGCCCAGGTGCCCGAGGCCGTGTTCCTGAATGATGTGCTGCCGTATGCGGTGTTCGATGAACCCCGGGACCCATGGCGGGCGGAACTGATGGCGATGTCCCGGGATTTGGTGAAGGACGCCCGCACCGCCAGCGAAGCGGCCCAGGCCCTCAACCGACAGCTCTTCAAGCGGGTCAATGTTCACTACAACACCGGACGCAAGCGCCCCAATCAAAGCCTCAAGGAATCCAAGGCCCTCGGCAAAGCGACCTGCACCGGTCTCTCCATCATCCTGGTTGAGGCTTGCCGCTCGGTGGGTATCCCGGCCCGCGCCGTGGGTACCCCGATGTGGACCAATGAGCGGGGCAATCACACCTGGGTGGAGATTTGGGACGGCGACTGGCATTTCGCCGGGGCCGACGAGTATGACGCCGCCGGTTTGGATCGGGGATGGTTTGTCGGGGACGCCTCGAAGGCCCGCGCCAATGAGCCGAGGTATGCCATCTATGCCACCTCGTGGAAGCGGGAGGGTTCTTCCTTTCCGATGGTGTGGGCTCGCAACAGCACCGATGTCGCGGCGGTGAACGTCACTGCGCGGTATGCCAAGGCCGATGCCGCTCCGGTGGTCATTGCCTCGTTGGGAGTCCGTTTGTGGGACCGTTCTGGCGGGACACGCCTCTCGGCCAAGGTCTGCGTTCTCGATGGGGTGCGCCGATCCTGCGCCTTGGCCGACACCAAGGCTGGCACCGCCGATTTGAATGACATGCCGCGTTTCAGTTTGGCTCCGGGGGCCCAGGGATGGCTGCGCTTCACGGTCGGTGCTGATATTCGTGAAATGCCCTTCGGACCGTTGGCTGAGGGAGATTCCACGGTCGATGCTCGTTGGGCCGAGCTGACCCCGGCCTCGGCCACGGTGGACGCCGTGCGCGAGTGGCTCGACCTGCCGGCCAACCGGCGCACGTCCGACACCGAGCTGCTTTTGCGGGCCTTGTCCAAGGCCGAGGCCGAGCGGGTGCTGCCCATGGTCGCGGCCGAGCGTATGGCGGAATTGGCAGCCGAGCGCGCCCCGGAACTCGAGAAGAAGGAACTGGCGTTCGAGGGCAAGACCCTCCGTTGGCTGGAGAAGGAATTCGGGAAGGCCCCGGTCGGGCAGCGGAGCTTGTGGATTTCGATGCACGGTGGCGGCGGCGCGCCGAAGCAGGTGAACGACCAGCAGTGGCAGAATCAGATCCGTCTCTACGAACCGGCCGAGGGTTTCTACGTGGCTCCTCGGGCCCCGACCGACACCTGGAACCTCTGGCACGAGGGCCACATCGACCCGATGTTCCAGCGCCTCATCGACGATTACGTCGCCGTCCGCGGCGTGAGCCCGGACCGCGTGTACCTGATGGGCTATTCCGCCGGCGGCGACGGGGTCTGGCAGTTGGCTCCGCGCATGGCCGACCGGTTCGCCGCGGCCTCCATGATGGCGGGTCATCCCAACGAGGCCTCGCTCCTGGGCCTTCGGAATCTACCCTTCGCTATTTTCATGGGCGGCAACGACGCGGCCTACAGCCGCAACCGGATTGCCTCCGAACGAGGTGCCGAACTCGATCGCTTGGCCCGCGAGGATGCCGGCGGGTATGTCCATCAGGTGAAGATTTACGAAGGCCTGGGCCATTGGATGAACCGCAAGGATGCCGAGGGGGTTCCCTGGATGGCGGGTTTCGTCCGCAATGCCTGGCCCAACAAAATCGTCTGGCAGCAGGACGACGTGGTGCATCGCCGGTTCTA
>CANHYD010000003.1 GCA_947464705.1 Verrucomicrobiota bacterium
CTCAAGCGGTTGCATGAGACCGTCATCAACAAGATTGACGCCGGGAACACCAACTTCTGGTCAGCACGCAACCGCTCTGAAAACGATCCCAATGGCCTCGGTATTTTGGAGCGCCAGCGGGTGAAAATGTGGCTCAACCACGCCTACGAGCAGATCGACTCGGTGTGCGTGTGAGCCCTCGAGGCAGGCTGGGCGGCGTCTCCGGATGATCCCGCACTGCACCCGGCCGCGCAGGCGCTTGGGCGGACCGGCGGTCGCGGCGTTGAAGCCGTCTCTGCTCCGGTTCAGACGTTCCAGCTCAGTTCTGGGCCGTTTGCCGGACTGGCGTCAGGGGTACTGGGTAGAAGATGGCCTGAAGGCTTCCCGAGGCGGGATCAAAGACCCGGATAATGCCTTCGAAACCGGCGGTATAGAGGCGCTTGCCATCGGGTGAAAATTTGAGGGCGAACACCGAACCCGCATGCCCGGACAGGGTAGCCCGTTTCTTTCCGGTGGCCGTTTCATAGACCCGCACTTCGGTGCCGGTGTTGCCGGTGGCCAAGAGACTGCCATCGGGACTGAAGGCAACCGATTGCACCGGACCCGGCTGGCGCTCGAACTCGCGCACCAAGTTCACGTCGTTGTTTCCGGAGGTCCGATCTTGGTTCTCCTGGGCTTTGTACACGCGCAGGCCGCCTTCGGCACCGCCGTAGGCCGCCCAATCTTCGCGGGGATGTCGCGCCATGCAGTCGATGGGCTCGAGGAGTTTGTTCACGTCGTCGATGAATTGCCCATTCGTGGCGTCGATGAGCTTCATGGCCCGGTCTCGGCTGGCGCTCAGGAGACGGGTGCCGCCAGCGACCCAAGCGGTCCGGAATACCCAGTCGCCGTGATTGTCGAACTTCACGAGTTCTTGGCCGTCGGAGATGCGCGTGACCCGAACGCTTTTGTCGGCGCCGCCGGTGGCCACGCGGGTGCCATCGGGGGACCAGGAAATTCCGAAGAGGGAGTCTGTGGTCGTCCGCAATCCCTGGATTTGACGAGCCTCGGGAACATTCCAGATCTGGATCTCTCCGAACCGGGCTGGGGCGCCGCCGCTGACGGCGAGCGACCGACCGTCGGGCGAGAAGGCCACTGACTCGATGCGCGGGGATTCGCCCAAGAGGCGGCTGGCCAGCGCCCACGAGGTCGTGTCGATCATTAAGACCTCATGGTAGCCGGCCACCGCCAATCGGGTGCCATCCGGGGATACATCCAGAGCGCTGATCACCGGGGGTTGCGCGTAAGAGGGCGGTTCCTTCAGGCGGGTGGAATAAGCGTCAGCCGGGGTGTCATCCTTCGCCCCTTCTTGGATCCAGCGGGTGATGAGGGCCACCTCCTGGGGAGACAGTGCGTCCCCCTCCTTGGGCATGTCCGCTTCCTTGCCGGAGATGGAGGTGATGAGTAGCGATTTGGCTGGATCGCCCGCAGCCAGATTGGGTCCATGTTTGCCGGGCTTCATGAGGCCGACAAAGGTGGAAGTGTCCACCTCGCCCTTGAGTTTGTTGGGGTTGTGGCATCCGTTGCAGGACCGTTTGAAAATGGGGGTCACATCGCGCCACCAGGAAACGGGTGTCTCGGCTGCGATCAGAGGCCTCGAGGCCACCAAACCCAAAGCCAGAGAACCGGTGAGCGAGGCGCAGTTGAGGACGTAAAGCAGGGAGAATTTCATGGTTTGGCCTTTTCGGCGTCGGGCTTGGCGGCCGTTTTTTGGGTCGCTGCGGCGGATTCGGATTCGGGCGCGGTGAGGGTGAGATGAATGGGTTGGGTCTTCTGACGCCAGACGCGGTCCTGATGGGAAGCGCTGGCCACGATCCGGAAGGTGTGTTCCTTGCCCGTTTTCGCCAGCTGGGAAACCTTCAATTGAATGGTCGCCTCGGTCTTGTTGGTGAGGATGGGAGGCACTAGAGCTTGCACGCCGTGGGGCAGATCTTCCAATCGCAATTCGATCTCACCGGTCAATCCGCGCCGTTCCACCTTCACCACGAACTGGGTTTGGTTGGCCTCGGACTGGGTGCCCTCGGGCAAGGCCACGGCCGACAAGCGCACCGGGTCCGTGCGGAAGAAGGGCGATCCGGGCAGCATGGCCGTGAGGAACATGGGGATGGGCTGCACTGTCAGTGGTACGGGTGCCGTGGCGTGGGTGGAGGCGGGTTGTCCCTGGACCGTTGCCTCGGCTCGGACCATGACGGGGCGGATGCCGGTCTCGGCATTTTGTGCCAACTGCAGCGGGAGGCGGGTGCGGGTCTGGCCCGGCGGGAGCGTGACCGCGGGGATAGTGACTCCGGGCAAGGTTTCGGCCTGGATTCGGATTTCACCCTCGAAATTGTCCCGGCGGTTAATACGGACTTCCAAGGCTGTCGTGCCGTTTTGCTCGGCCATCAGGCTGGCGGGCGCCACGCTCAGGTCGAACGGCACCGCCGGGAGAACCGTGATCCAGCCCATCTCGGAGAACTGGACGGAACGGGTGACGGGTTTGCCCTGATGGTCACCGACACCCTGGGCCTTGAGGAGGGTGTAACCCAGCGGAGCGTCCGCATTGGCCGAGATGACCCACCATCCCACGGAGGTGCCCGGGCCAAGAATTAGCGGCGGAGCCCAGACTCCGGGCGGCAGTCCTTCCGGCTCGATCCGCACCAATCCATCGAACCCATGGCGGCGGTCGACCTCACATCGGACAGCCACCGAGCCGCCGCGGGTCACACGGAATCGCCCTCCAGTGGCGCGGACGGTGAAATCGGGCGTCACATCCGGTGCCTGGAAGCTCATTCGGTAGCCGAAGCGATCCCCGCCTCGCTGGGTCAAATCTCGGAGGGTGAGGCGGTATTCCGTGTCCTTCTTGGCGTCGAACTCGATGCGCGCATCCGGGCCCGAGGCGTCGTCATTGCGTTGGAGCACTGTCCCGTTGGTGTCCGAGAGGGTCAGGAGCGCGTCGAGTCGTGAACCCAGGGCGCGGGCCCGAACCTCGATCACCCATTTCTGGTTGGCGGTGGCCTTGAAGCCGAAGACATCCACATCCTTTTCGACGCCGATGCGGCCATTGACCACCCGGGGCAGGGTCAGGCTCTGGGCCTGGTCCGGAGTGTTGTTGGGCTCCGCCTCGGTGGACTCGTCGAGATCACCGACCTCGAAAACGGCGGGGTTGGAAAACCCCAGGGGTGTCCGAGCGCGCACCTCCTGCCGACCCAGGGCTGCATCGGACGCAATCTGGATGGGCAGTTTCTCAACTCCCTCCAGGTTCGTGCCCGTCCATTGCAGTTCGACCGAGCCACCTCGCTTGCCACCGAATGGAAAGAAGGATTCCAGGTAGGGAACATTTCCGGCGACCAGCCGGTAGCGGTAATCGCCACCGCCCTGAAAACGGAGGTCATGGAGTTCGAGCAGGTATTCCCCATCGGCTGCCGGCGTGAACTCGAGGAAGGGGTCCAGACCGTGGGCGTCTTCGCTGCGCTGCAGTTCTTTTCCGTCGGGGCTGCGCAGGATGAGGTTGCCATCCAAGGGAGATCCGCTGCGGTTGGCCTGGAGATCGAAGATTAGGGTTTTTCCGGCCCGGGCTTGGAATCGGAAGAAGTCCGATTCGGTGCTGGTGCTGATCACTCCAGAGACGGCGGCCGGCAAGGGAATCAAGAAGGCCTTGGCCTGGTTGGTGTTGGTCTTGGGGTCGGCCAATTCAACGAGGTCACTCAGTTGGAAAATCAGAGGGTTGGAGACGCCGTTCGGGCCTGCGACCCTCAACTCACGCGACCCCAAGGCGGCCCCGGGCGAGACCAGGCATTGGAGGGTGAGGGATTGGCCCGAATTGACCGGCGCGCTGGACAGGCCACCAGTGCCACCTTCCAGAGTAACCGGCGGTGCCGTGGGCGCCACCGGGACCGCGCTCAATCCGGATCCGGTGACCAGCACCCCGGAGATTCCGCTCAGAGCATCTCCCTTGAGGGTGATCTGCTGGGTGGATCCCCGTTGGATCCAGGTCACCGATGCGGAGTCCAACTTGGGTGCCGATTGGGCGAAGAGGCTAGGGATCGCCAGCAGCGCTGACACCCCAGCGAGGGTGAGTCTCATGAAAACAGGAGGGATTCCGTGGGTTCGGTGTTCCTTGAGGGAATCGGGTGTCGACGGTGAGGGGGAGTCTCAGCCAAAAAGCGCGCTCACGGGTTCAGCCTGGACCAGTTCGCGGGGTTGATTCAGGTGATTCATGACGATGGTGTGTGGGTCGATGCCCAGCGCGTGGTACACGGTGGCCACGATTTGAGTCGGATGGACCGGAGTCTCGATGGGCGACGATCCGGTCGCATCCGATTTGCCATACAAGGCTCCGCGCCGAATGCCGGCACCCGCAATCAACGCTGTGTAGCAATAAGGCCAATGGTCTCGGCCATCTGGTGAATTGGTGTTGCCGCTGGTGCTCACGCCAAGGCGCGGGCTGCGGCCGAACTCGCCGAGGGCCACCACCAGGGTTTCCTTCAGCAGGCCCCGCTCGTCGAGATCTTCCAGCAAGGCGCTGAGTCCGGAGTCGAGCTTAGGGCAGTGCAAATTGCGCAGCGGACCGAAGTTGGCGGCGTGGGTATCCCAAGCATCGACGGTCGGGTCCCCGTTGGCCACGGCGGGCCAGTTCATCTGCACGAAGCGAGTCCCGGATTCCAGAAGGCGACGGGCCAGGAGCAGACCTTGTCCGAAGGTGTGACGGCCGTACTTGTCACGCAGGGTGTCCTTTTCTTTGGACAGGTCGAAGGCATCCCGGGCGCGACCGCTGCTGACGAGGTCGAAGGCCTTCTGGTAGTAGCGGTCCAGGGCGTACTTCTCGACGGCTTTCTCCATCTCAGGCATGGCATCATTGACCGCCTTCAGGAGGGTGGAGCGACGGTCCAGGCGTTCCTTGCTGATTTCTTTGCGCAGCGTGAGGTCGTCCAAGTTGATGCCCTTGGCCGGATCTTGATAAAAATAATAGGGGTCGTAGGCGGCCCCGAGAAAACCGGCTGTTCCACCCTTGCCGATGACGTTCGATTCCTGGAGCGGTCGCGGCAGCATCACGAAGGGCAGCATCGGGATGTCCAGCGGCTTGAGCCGCGAGATCTGGGCACCCATGTGCGGGAAATCGTTGGGGGCCGGCGGTTCCAACTGACCCGAGGGCGAGACGCGGTCCGGCGTGTAGCCGGTCATGATTTGATAAATCGCCGCCGTGTGATTGAAGAGCCCGGCCGGCGTGTAGCTCATCGAGCGGATCAGCGTGGCGCGGTCGATTTGCTGGGCCAATTTCGGCATGACCTCGCTGAGCTGAATGCCGGGTACCTTGGTGCGGATCGGCTTGAAGTCGCCGCGGACATTGGATGGGGCGTCGGGCTTCGGGTCCCAGATGTCGATATGGCTTGGGCCTCCCTGCAGGTAGATCATCAGGACCTGCTTGGCCGAGCCCCAACCGTTTTTGGGTTGGCCGGCCGCGGGCCCGGTGCTCTTGGGTTGTTCGGCTTGGAGGCGCAGGATGTCAGCCAGGCTCAGACCGAGCAGGCCCGCACCGCCTAGGCGCATGAATTCTCGGCGATTGTAACCGTCGCAGGTGGCGCCAGAGAGGCCAGGAATGGAGATCATGAGGGAATCGGAGAGGGGTTTTGGGGGCGTGGTTTCCGCTCAGGGGTCAGCGATTGAAGAGGAAGGCCGGGCTGTTGAGGAGCGCCCACGCCAGATCTTGGGCTCCTTCCAGGCGTTGGGCTCCGGAGCCGAGGCGGATTGAGTTCAACTCTTTGGGAGTCGGAAGTCGGCAGAGACAGCTCAGATAGATTTCCTCGATGACCTTTCGATCATCGGTCTGCTCGGCGACCAGTCGGGCAAAGCGGTTGTCGGAACGGTTCACGCACTCACCCAAGGTCTTCCCGTTGATGAGGTTCAAGGCGTGGGAGAGCGTCACATTGCTGCTGCGTTCGCATTCGCAGGCGCTCTGACGCTTGGGGCGTCCGAACAAGGTGAGGAAGTCGTTTCCAGCCACCATGCCGTCGGGAAGCTGCGCTGCGCGCAGGCCGTCGGGCAAGTTGGAGAACTGCAGCGGTCGGCCTGTGGCAACGGCGATGGAATCGAGCATCTGCTCAGCGCTGAGGCGACGGGGCAGGGAATGGGAGAAGTTGACTAGGTCGTCTTCGTTCCAACGGTTGGGCACGATGCTCAGTTGGTAGGTCCGTGACAGGACCATGTGGCGGATGAGTTTTCGGACATCATGCCCGTCGGCCACAAAACGCGCCGTGAGGGCCTCGAGCAGGGCCGGATTGCTCGGAGGATTCCCGGCACGGATATCGTCCACCGGGTCAATGATCCCGCGTCCAAAGAAGTAGCTCCAGAACCGGTTCACCGTGGATTTGGCGAAGTACGGGTTGTCCTGGGAAGTCAGCCACGCTGCGAAGGCGTCCCGGCGGTCCTCTCCGGAGGCGATGGAACGGTTTTCGCCATAAGGCACCTTAGGCGCCACCACTGCGTCGTTCTTGGGATGCTTGATCTCGCCGCCTTGATCGTTGTGATAGACCACTTCTTCGGAGACCTGTTCGTGGGCGTAGGTTTCAGTGCCTCGGATGAGATGGTCGCGGCCGAGGGTTCCAGGCTTGAAGGCCACCTGGGCAAAGAAGGCACCGAACTCGTAATACTGGTTCTGGGTCCAGCGTTCGAACGGGTGATCGTGGCATTTGTTGCAGTTGAACCGAACCCCCAGAAACGTCTGGGAAATATCTTCGGTCATCTTGCCGGAATCTCGCAAAGCCCTGAGGTAATTGCCGGCCGGATTTTCAAAGGTGCTGCCCTTGGCGAGCATCAGGTCGCGGGTGAACTGGTCGAAGGGACGATTCGCCGCAAACTGGTCGCGGATCCAGCTGCGGAACACCCAGACACCCTTCTTACCCAGGTTTTCGGAATTGCACTGGAGCAGGTCTGCGAACTTGTTGGCCCAGAATTCCGAGTACGCGGTGGATCCGATGAGGCTGTCCACCAATGCCTCCCGCTTCTTGGGGGACCCGGTGGGGTCGGTCAGGAAAGCCCGCACCGCCTCCGCTGTCGGAGGTTGCCCAGTGATGTCCAAAGAGACTCGTCGGATGAACTCGGCGTCGTTGCACAGTTCGCTGGGATTGATCTTCAGGCGCTCCAGTTTCGTGTTCACCGCCCGGTCGATGAAATTGTACTCCGGCATCGCGGCGAAACGGAATCCGGTGCGGTCTCCCATGACGGTGACCTCGCGAGCATCGTAGAGTCCTTCGTAGCGAACCAACACAGCCATCTCGCCTCGGCGCAGCGGGATTACCGTGCTGCCTTGGACGAGAGCCACCTCTTCATTGTTGCTGCTCAGGACGGCCTCACGGGTCACATCGCGCGTGGAACCATCCGGATAGGTGGCGATCACTAGGAATTGATGCCGCCGCCCCGGCAGATCGAGCTCGACCTTCTCCGGAAGGATTTGGATTCGGGTGGGCCGGTTGGAGGAGACCTGCTGGAAGTGGGCGCCCTCGGAGATCCACTGCCGCAGGGTCTTGTGGTAGCGCGAGCCCGGAACCAGTGCTTGCCGTCCCTCGTGGGGGATGTCTGCCAGGGGCTTTTGCAGCATGAGGGATTCATCGACATGGACGCGGTTGAAACGTCTTCCGCTCAGGTCGTTGATCAACGCTTGGTAGTCGTACTCCGGATCGTAGCCGCGGAGCGCGAGCTTGAAGCCGTTCTTCCCTTTGGCCGAACCATGGCAGGGCCCGGAGTTGCAGCCGGCCCGGCTCAGGATGGGTTCGATGTCCCGGACGAATCCCACTTCGGGAGAGGCGATGCTTTGGACCTCGACCTCCAGGCGAGTGCTCTTGCCCGCGGCGGTGACCAGGACCGTTGATTTTCCAGCCTGACGCGGCACGAGGTATCCGTCGGCATCCACTTCGAGGGCCGCCGACTCGGGCTTCAAACGGGCCATGGCGCTGAGGTCGACCCAGGAACCGTCAGCGCATTCTCCCAGCACCAGCACCTTCCGCGAGTCCCGTCCATCGAGCAACGTGAGCCGGTTCGGTTCCAACTTCAGTGAACGGAGGTTAGGCACCGGTGGAGTAGCCGGGATCGGTTTATCGGATCCGCGTTCGGCCGAATACAGCGCGGGGCTGCTCAGTGACACGCCGACGCTCACGACAGCCATCCAGAATCTCAGGGGCAAACGCATAGGCCAAAAGGGGGAGCCACAAACCCTAATGAGTTGGGATCGTTGGACACAAGAGGCGTTCCCCAGGGTTGAAGCTTTTTTGGTCTGGGTGGATCCATCCTTCACGGGCCCGAGGCTCTGGAGGGTGTCGCAGGTGTCGGTGACCTTGGGCTTCCAGAAATCCTTAGAGACAACTGCGACTGCATCCGTGTAAGGTTGGGGAGTTCAATTGTCCTTTCTGTCTTTGTTTAGCTGTCTCCATTTCCGATGAAGAGCAATCCCGTCTCCAAGCGCTCCGGTATTCTTGCTGGTGGCAACTGGATCATCGACCGAGTCAAGATTGTCGATGCCTACCCTGGGCTCGAGCAACTGGCCAACATCAAGAGCCAACACCAAGGCACTGGAGGTTCCCCCTACAATGTGCTGCTGGATCTGGCCAAGTTGGGGGTCGAGTTTCCGCTTCTGGGCGCTGGCCTGGTCGGGAAAGATGCCATGGGTGCCTCCATCCAAGAAGACTGTGCCAAGCACAAGATCGACACCAAGTACCTGAAGGCGACTGCGGAGGCTGAAACGAGCTATACCGACGTCTTCACCGTTCAATCCAACGGCAAGCGCACCTTTTTCCACTACCGCGGTGCCAATGCACTGTGGGACGGCAAGGATCTGGATTTTTCCAAGGTCAAGGCGCGCATCTTCCACTTGGGCTATCTGTTGCTGCTCGACAAGATGGATGTCGTCTCCAAGGACGGCACCACGGCTGCCGCCAAGCTGTTGGCGGCCGCACAGGCTGCTGGTCTGAAGACCAGCATCGACGTGGTCAGTGAAACGGGCGACCGCTTCAAGACTGTGGTGACGCCGGCTCTCAAGCATTGCGACTACGCCATCATCAATGAATATGAGGCGGGCATGGTGACCGGATTCCGCATCCGCAAGGAAGGTGTTCTGGACACGGTTTCTTTGCGCCATGCGGCCGGGGCCATCCTACAGTTCGGCGTCAAGGAACTGGTCGTGATTCATTTCCCGGAGGGGTGCTTTGCCCGTACCCGGGACGGCAAGGACCACTGGCAGCCGTCCCTCAAGGTTCCGGCCAAGGCCATCGCGGGTTCTGCCGGCGCTGGCGATGCGTTCGCCGCCGGTGTGCTTCTGGGGCTCCATGAGGGTTGGGATCTCCAAAAGTCGTTGCTGACGGGTGTGTGTGCGGCGGCGGCGTCTTTGTCGGACCCGACTTGCACCGGGGGTATGAAACCTTTGGCCCAAGTCGAGGCTCTGAAGAAGAAGTACGGTGTGCGTCCGCCCCTGGAACCGGGCGAGGATTGATCGGTCGGTTATCGATTCGATGGGTTGTCGATTCGATAGATTCTAAAAACACGAAGGCCGCAGGGATTCCTGCGGCCTTGTTCGTTGTTGGTGCGCCCGGTAAGGCGCACTCGATAACTTCGCTCCGGGCTCAGGGCAGCTCTTCGATGGAGAGATCCTTGAATTGGACCCGAGTCTTTCCATCTCCGTGGATTTGCACGGCCAGTTTGCCATGGGGCACCACCTTGGGATCTTTTTCGGAGTAGTCCACGGTCTGGACACCGTTAATCTTCAGGATGACGCGATTTCCAGTGGCTCGGATCTCATAGTGATTCCACTGAGCGGTTTTGACGGCCTTCCGGACGGTCTCGGGATCGGGCTTAGCGAGGATGGTGTTCCGCCGGGACTCGTCATAGAGCGCGCCATACCAACCCTCGCCGATGTCGGCCTGGTATCCGACCATCTCGTGGTGGTTGGGGATGCGTTCGCTGCGGATCTGGACTCCGGAATTCACGAACCCTTCGGTGCCCTCGATCTTAAACTGCAGGCGCAGGACGAAGTTGGTGTAGCTGCGGGTGGTGGCCAGAAACTCGTTTCGCAGGGCACGCTGGTCCACGCTGCCCGCCGTGATGGCGCCCTCTTGGACCGACCAGATCTTCGGGTCGCCTTCCCAGCCATGGAGAGTCTTTCCATCGAAGAGTGATTTGGCTTCTCCGGCCCACATCGGGAGTGCAAGCAGGGCCATGGCGACGACACGGATTGGCAGGGGATTCATGCTGGGAGTCTGCGGATCCATTTCGGGCGAGTCCAGCACCGGGGAACGTGGCACCGGGGAACGTCGCTATACCAATGTTGACCGTGGCCGGACCCGCGTGCTGGCTAAAAGACTCGATCTCATGGATCTCTGGGGGGCCAAAATGGAAACCTGGCCTCGCCGTGGAGTGCTTCTTAGGAAACGAGCTGGAGCGAATCCACGGGATCGCTCGTGGTGCCCACGCCATCACGTTACTCCCCGCTCAATCGTTGGCGGTCTTCAGTTTTGCTCGGAGCGCCTCGACAACTTCGGTGGGCACGAACGGCGAGACGTCGCCTTTGAGGCGGGCCACCTCTTTGACCAAGCGCGAACTGAGGAAGGAATAGGAATCCTTGGGCATCAGGAAAACAGTTTCCACGTTCTCGTTGAGTTTGCGGTTCATCAGGGCCAGCTGGAATTCGAATTCAAAGTCGCTGACGGCCCGCAAACCGCGGACGACCGCACAGGCTTTGTGGTGAATGACGTAGTCCACCAAAAGTCCCTCAAAGGTTTCCACAACCACGTTGCCCAGATTCGAGACGGCCGAGAGAGCCATTCGCTTCCGTTCCTCGAGGCTGAAGAGCGGGTGTTTGCCTTCGTTGTGTGCCACGGCGAGGATGACGCGATCGAACATTTTGGCGGCACGCTGGACCACGTCGAGGTGGCCGTTGGTGATTGGATCGAAGCTCCCGGGATACACGACGGTTCGCATCCGAGAAGGTTAGGGGTTCTTAGCGACAAATGGAAGGTGCCCCCCTGCCAAGTCTTCAGTCTTTCCCAGGAAAGTCTTCCCGGCTCGGTGGTGTCTGGGATTGAATCTTGAGGAGCTTTGAGCGTCGATGGGAGCTGTTGGTTCCACTGCCCACAACACCGATGCTCGTTCTCCTGATCCTGGTAGCAGCGAGTTTCTTCTTTGCACTCGCCGAATCGGCCTTGTTTTCCCTGGGGTCATGGCGGGCGCGTCGTCTGGTCGAATCCGGTCGCCGGGGCAGCGAACGGGTCGGGAACCTTCTGGCGCACCCGGCCGATGTCCTCGCAGCGATCGCTCTGGGCAATACGCTCTCCAACTCGCTCTTGGTGGCCTTGACCGTGGGCGGTGGGCTGGCCCTCGATCCGGGGATTCCCGGGGTCTGGTGGGCGGCGTTGGGCCTCCTCCTCTTGTTGCTGACGTGCGAGGTCACTCCCAAGGCGTTGGGCGTCCGGAGCCCGGAGACCTGGGCATTGAGAGTCGCTGAACCCCTGTGGCTGTTTGTTAGTCTTACCCGGCCGGTGCGTAAAATTGCTCAAGCTTGGGTGGATGGCGTCGTGGAGCGCTTGGTGCCCAAGTCCGCCAAGGTCCAGACTGGTGTGTCCGACGATGAGTACGCCGATCTGATTGAATTGGCCCATCAGCAGGGAACGCTGGGTGCTGGAGAGAAGGAGATTCTGCTTCAGGTGCTTTCACTCGATCAACGGACCGCTCGGGATGTGATGCAACCGCGGGCCCGGATGGTGCTGCTGAGCGATGACCTGCCCATGGACCAGATGGTGGCGGAAGCGCGGAAATCGGGGCATCACTGGATCCCTCTTTACGACGAATCGCCCGACAATGTGGTCGGTGTTCTGAACACTCGGACCCTCTTGCTCGATTCCGATACCGACCTTTTCATGGCGATGGAGTTTCCGTCGTTCGTGCCGGAGAGCATGAATTTGCTGAAGCTCTTCGAATCCATGCAACGGCAGCACCGGGGTGTTGCGATCGTGCTCGACGAGTATGGGAGTACCGCAGGCCTGCTGACCTTGCAGGACATTCTGGTATCGGTCGTCGGTCCCATTCGTCGGGAAGGGGAGGCTCAAGGCTTTGTCTTCGAGTGCCTTGCGCCCGGACGCTGGAGGGTCAATGGCGCCATGCGCCTCGACGATTTCCGGCGTGAGTATCCGGCGCTGAATCCTCCCGATGACCTCGAGACCATGGCCGGGTTGGTGCTGTGGTTGGCGGATGTCGTGCCCACCGTGGGCGAGGTGTTCCGGCATCAGGGGCTCCGGATCACCGTGAAGCAAGCCGACGAGCGACGCATCCGGGAACTGCTTGTGGAGACGGAGGCCGCGCTGTGAGCCACGAGTGGATGCACTGGATTTCAGTGACCGGTTGGCTGTTGTTGTCCTTCTTCCTCTCGGGCATGGAAGCCGGGGTGTTTGCCCTGAGTCGGCTCCGAGTCCGACAACGGGCGCGGGCCGGCAGTGGGAACGCCCGTCGCCTGCTCGCCTACATGGATCGTCCGGAAGATTTTTTATGGACCATTCTCGTGGGCAACACGGTGGCCAATTTCGCGGCCGTGGCACTGATCTGGCAGGATCTCCAGGGGTGGGCTAAGGGGCGCGAGTGGGCAGTGTGGGCGATGCTGCTGGCCATCGGGCTGGCTATTTACCTGGTCTGTGAATTGTTGCCCAAGCGCCTGTTCCAACGCATGCCCAACCGGCTCTGCCTGTTGCTGCTGCCGGTGTTTGCCGCCATCCATTGGATGCTGTCGCCAGCCGTATTCCTGGTCGCCCGATTCGCTCAGGCGTTGCTCTGGGTGACCGGGGACCGAGCGCTCAGCAGTCGCCTGTTCGCCAATCGGGATGAGTTGAAGGCCTTGATCCAATCGAGCACTGGTGAGTTGTCCAAGACGGAACGCTCACTCATCAACCGCGTGATCGACGCTCAGAATCTGACACTGTCGCGTGTGGCCAAGCCCTTGGATTCAGTTCAGACCATCACGGCCACGGCCACTCTGGAAGAGATCCAGGACTTGTGTCGCCGCGAAGGGCGGACGCGTATGCCGGTGTGGAGCGGTCGAGGTCCAGGTCGCCGGATCGAGGGCATCGTTAGCCTCAAGGATGTGCTGTATTCTGAGCCGGATGGCCAACGCAAGACGGCACGGGATTGGTTGCGACCGGCCCTCTTTCTGGAGGATTCGCTCCGCATCGAGGAAGCCCTTCGAGCCTTTCAGCGGTCCGGAGAACATCTGGCCATCGTCCGTGGACCCGGTGGGGTCGAGGTGGGCATCGTGACGCTGTCGGATGTCCTCGGAGCTTTGTTCCTGGAGGTGCAATCGTGAGTGAATCCTCTTCGGTCCTCGAAGTGGTGGGCAAGCTGTCGCTGGCATTGTCGCTGGTGGCATTCAACGGGTTTTTCGTCGCGGCCGAATTCGCCCTGGTGAAGGTGCGGGATACCCAGTTGGAAGGGTATATCCAGCGACGCCATCGGCGGGCAGGGATGGTTCGCCATATTCTGGCCCACCTCGATGGGTATTTGAGCGCCTGCCAGTTGGGCATCACTCTGGCCAGCCTCGCCTTGGGGTGGGTGGCCGAGCCGGTCTTTGCCGCGCTCCTGGAACCGGTGTTCGGTTGGTTTCAGATCGAGTCCGCCCAATTGCGTCACGTGCTCTCGGCCTCGGTGGGCATCATGGCGGTGACCTTTTTCCATGTCGTCGTGGGAGAGCAGGCTCCGAAATTCATCGCCATCAAACGCCCGCTGCCATCCTCGCTTTGGGTGGCCTATCCGCTTCACTGGTTCTACGTGGTGACCTATCCGTTGATCTGGGTCCTGAACTGGACGTCGCTCTGGGTGTTGCAACGGTTGGGCATTGAGTCTTCGGGGCATGGTGAGGTTCATTCGGAGGAGGAGCTTCGATTGATGTTGGGGTCCACGCTGGCCGCCGGCGGGAGTTCGGTCTTGGCCCGTGAAATCGTTCAGAACTCGCTCGACCTAGGAAGACG
This sequence comes from Verrucomicrobiota bacterium, assembly GCA_947464705.1. Taxonomy (GTDB): domain Bacteria; phylum Verrucomicrobiota; class Verrucomicrobiia; order Limisphaerales; family UBA9464; genus SXXZ01. The sequence continues at coordinate 13,989 of CANHYD010000003.1, forward strand.
GCGGGTGCGTGAAGTGATGCGGCCGCGGCGAGAGATCGTGGCCTTGGACATGCGTCGCCCCATCGCCGAGTGCCTCCGCTTGGCTGACGAGACTCGGTATTCCCGGTTTCCCTTGAGCGAGGGAGGAGATCTCGACCGATTGGTCGGTGTGGTGCACGTCAAGGACATCTACCTGCGCCGGGGCGCTGGAGGGTTGGCGTCCAATCTGCAGTCCAGCTCCAAGCCGGTCATCTATGTCCCGGAGACGGCGCGCTTGGACCGGTTGCTGCAACTCTTTCTAGATCGCCGCCTTCATCTGGCGGTGGTGGTGGACGAATACGGCAGCACCACGGGCATGGTCACTTTGGAGAACGTTTTAGAGGAACTGGTCGGCCAGATCCAAGACGAGTTCGACCAGGAGAAGCCGCGCATCGAAGTGCTGGGCGAGGGCCAATGGCGATTGGACGGGTCGCTGCCTCTCTTTGAACTCTCGGAGTTGGTCCACGAAACCGTGGAGGCCTCGGAGGTTCACACGGTCGGTGGTTGGATGACCGAACAACTGGGCGGCTTTGCCAAGATCGGCGATTCGGTGCCTCTCGGGAGCCATCAACTGACGGTGTGCGAGTTGGATGGCATGCGGGCCTCGCGGGTCCTTTTGGTCCGCACCCGGAAGCCGGGCTCCGAAGATCACTGAATCGTGCGTCGGGCCGTGCGGACTGCCCGGTTCATTCCCAGGATCGCGGCGAGCCCCAGCATGCCCGCCAAGGCGGCCTCGACACGGTGTCCGGTGGCCGCTCCAGCGATGAGTTGAGTCAGGGTAAGACTCAGCCACAGGCCCGCGGGAAAGGGGTTGGGCAGCTCGGGCACGGGCTTTTTCACCAAAAGCCACACGCTGGCAGCCAAAAGAGCCACGCCAGTGCCCACCCACTGGAGCCCCAGGCCTGGTATTGAAATGGGAAGGCCGACGATTGACTGGGAGAGACCCACGGAGACTCCGGACAACAGGGTGGTTCCGACCAGAACTGCCACCCCATAGCCGGAGCGACTGCGCCAGGGGCGGAGCAGGAAGCGCGTGAGCCCACGACTGGCCAGAAGGTGGCTGAACCAGATCAGGAGATTCAGCTGCAAGGCCGCCGGAGAACGGGCGCCCAGAAAGGTCGCCATAAGGCTGCCCACCAATGAAATCAACCCGGCGGCCGCGACGGTGTTCTGGGTGGGCAACCAGCGGTGGGTCTCCAGGGCGATCGCCACAGTGAATCCTCCCAAGAACCAACCCGCACCCCGAGAGAGCCCATCTCCGGTCGAGGCCCCGATCGCCACGAGGCCAATGACCACCGTCCAACCCACAATCCTCCCCGCCCATCGCACAAAGGGTGGGATGGGTTTCAGGGGAGCTCCAGGTGTTGCCATGCAGTTCGGGCAGAGAACACCAGAACGCGGTTTCTGGCCACCGGAAGCGATCGTTCGTGTGTCTGAGCGATTCGGTATCATCGGTGAGCATCGGCTTTCTTGTTCGCCGGCAGACATCGCGGTAAGGTCCTGCTTGTGACGCGCATCATCATCACGGGTTCCAAGGGGCGGATGGGTCAGGCACTGCTGTCGTGTGCCAAGGATCATCCGGAGTTGCAGGTCGTAGCCGGGCTGGATGTCGGCGATGATTTGGCGACGGTTCTTCCGCAGGCCGATGCGGTCATCGACTTCACGCATCATGACGCCACCGCTCAGGTCGCGGCCTTGTGTGCGGCCCACGGAAAAGCCCTGGTCATCGGCACCACGGGTCACAGCGATGCGGAGAAGGCGGCGATTCGGTGGGCGGCCGCCAAGATCCCGATGGTCTGGGCCTCGAACTACTCGACCGGGGTGAACACCCTCTTCTGGCTGACCCGCAAGGCCGCAGAAATCCTCGGCCCTTCCTTTGACCTCGAGGTGATCGAGACCCATCACCGACTCAAGAAGGACGCGCCCAGCGGGACGGCCACCACCTTGTTGGAGATTCTGGGCGATGTTCGCAAGGTTCAGTTGGAGGACGCGCTGCGCCACGGTCGGCATGGCATCGTCGGTGCCCGCACGCCTTCTGAAATCGGCATTCACGCGGTGCGGGGTGGCGATGTGGTAGGAGACCATACCGTGCTCTTCGCCGCGGTTGGAGAGCGGGTGGAACTCACCCACAAGGCCAGCAGTCGCGACACCTTTGCCCAGGGAGCACTCCGGGCATCTGCGTGGGTGGTCGGCAAGGCTCCCGGAATCTACAGCATGCAAGATGTCCTGGGCTTGCACTGAGCCTTTCGGTCCCGGGCGTTCAGTCTGCTCCAACGCATGGATTCCGTTCCCGTACAGGTCGTGGTCGCTTTCGGGTCGAACCTCGGCGATTCGGCCTCCCTCATCCGGTGGGCCATGGATCGCCTCGAAGAGCGTTCGAGCCGGCTCTTGCGGCGTTCTTCGCTGTGGACCAGCACCCCGGTGGACTGTCCGCCGGGGTCGCCGACCTTCACCAATGCCGTGGCGATACTGACCCCCAAGGACGGAGAAACACCTGAGTCGCTGCTGATCTTTCTTCAGTCTGTGGAGGTCGAGGCCGGGCGTCGTCCGAAAGTGGTGCACAACGAATCCCGTCCCCTCGATCTGGATCTCATCGCCTGGGACGGTGAAACCCGCAATACGCCGCAACTGGTCTTGCCGCATCCCCGGGCCCTAGTTCGTCGGTTCGTCTTGCAACCCTTGGCAGAATTGGATCCTGCCTACCGTTTCCCCGGCGAGGTTTCGTCAATCACGCAATCTCTCCACTGTCTCCCGCCGGACGCGTTGTTGCGGGTGTGCTCAGATGCTCGGTGATCCCGAGCCCATGAACGCGAACATCGGAGGGTTGACGGGGCCGTAGGCCCGGAGAATCTCGTGCCCGTGAGACACGCTCCGATCCCGTCCGCCCTGTTTGCCCAGAACCGAAAGCGACTTCGCGCGCTGCTCCCGCCTGGGGCCATGGTCATTCTCAATGCGAATGACGTTCTCCCCACCAATGCCGACGGAACCCTGAGGATGGTGCCCAACACCGATCTCTTTTATCTGAGCGGCATCGAGCAGGAAGAATCCATTCTGGTGCTCTTTCCCGACGCCGAGGACGAACGCATGCGGGAGATGCTGTTCTTGCGTGAGACCAGCGAGCTCATCGCCATCTGGGAAGGGCACAAGTTGACGAAGCCTCAGGCGACGGAGGTTTCGGGAATTCGCTCTGTGCATTGGACGGCGGATTTTCCGCGAACCCTGCACCGGTTGATGTGCGAGGCGCAGTCGGTTTGGCTCAACACCAACGAGCACAAACGGGCCGTGGTGGAAGTGGAGTCGCGGGATGTGCGTTTCATCCGCGATTTGCGCTCTCGATATCCGTTGCATGATTTCCGTCGTGTGGCACCGCTGCTCCACACGCTCCGGGTGGTGAAGGATCCCCTGGAGGTCGACCTGATCCGTCATGCCTGCTCCATCACGAAGGCGGGGTTCGAGCGGGTGTGCCGGTTTGTGGAACCGGGCGTCAACGAGTGCGATGTGGAGGCAGAGTTCGCCCATGAATTCATCCGACGCCGAGGGGCTTTCGCCTACAATCCGATCATCGGCGCCGGCAGAAACTCCTGCGTGCTGCACTACCTCGACAACGATCAGGTGTGTCGAAGTGGGGATGTGCTGTTGCTCGATGTGGCCGCCAGTTACGCCAATTACAACTCGGACTTGACGCGCACCATTCCCGTCAGCGGTCGATTCACGCGGCGCCAACGGCAGGTCTATGACGCAGTGCTCCGTGTGCTGCGGGCCTCCATCGCCGGTCTGACCCCGGGAAAAATCTGGAGCCAGTGGCAGGCGGAAGCGGAGGACCTTGTAGCCCGCGAATGCGTCGGTCTGGGCTTGTTGAAGCCCAAGGATCTGAAGGTTAAAGTGACCGATCCTTCGAAGAAGCCGGTCAAGAAGTGGTTTATGCACGGCAATGGGCATCCGATCGGTTTGGATGTCCACGATCTGGGGCACATGAATCAACCGTTCGCCACCGGTTGGGTGATGACGGTTGAGCCGGCCATCTACATTCCGGAAGAAGACCTCGCGGTGCGGTTGGAGAACGATGTCCTCATCACGGAAAATGGCCCGGTGGATCTGATGGCGGACATCCCGATCGAGGCCGAGGAGATCGAGGCGATGATGAATTGAGCGCGCGGAGGGCGATCGAGGCTCTTCCCGCTGCGAATTTCAGTGGGAACGCTGCCTCTCCAGCTCTGGGATCAGCGCCTGAAGTTCGGTGGTCGCGGCCCTCAGCAGTTCTTCGATCAATGCCCATCGGCCTGTGGATGCCTGGTTTTCCAGCCGTCCAGCGGCCGCTCCCAGGCGGCGGGCCCCCAGATTGTTCGCACTGCCCTTCAGGGTATGGGCGGCGGCCTGCACCCCGGCCGAATCCCTCCGGTTGAGGGCAGCCGTCGCCTCCTCCAGTCGTGAGGGCGTATCGCGTAAGAACAGGTCGATGATCTCGGTGACCGGGTCGGGTTCTCCCTCGAATCGAAGAGTTCGCAGGGAATCCAACAAGGAGGGATCGAGAATGGGCATCGAGTCGGACCGTGACTCCTCGGAGGTTTGTGGGACCGGTCTCGAGGCTGCCGAGGTCGATGGAGCAACCTCGGGAGTGGAGGGGGGCGGAGCGCCGATCGCCCGATTCAGCACGTTCGGCAGTTGGTCGAGATCCAGCGGCTTGGTGAGGAACTCATCCATGCCGGCCGCCAGGCATTTCTCTCGGTCGCCCGTCATGGCATTGGCTGTTAGGGCGATCAAGAAGGCGGGCGGCCGGTTGCCTAACTTTCGGTCCGCCTCCAGACGGCGGATCTCGCGGGCTGTCTCGTAGCCGTCGAGTTCGGGCATCTGACAGTCCAGGAAAACAGCGTCGAAGGGTTGCTTCTGCAAGGCCTGCAGCGTCTCTCGCCCATTGGAGGCGACAGCGACACTGTGGCCGAGGCGGCGGAGTTGGGTGACCGCCAGTTTTTGGTTTACGAGATTGTCCTCAGCCAACAGCAATCGTAGGGAACGGCCGGTTGAGGTGTTCGTCCAGGGAATGGAGTCGGTCGGGGTGGGGCCGCTCAGGAGGCTTTCTCCCGCCGCCAGCGCCCGGAGCGCCTCCCGCAGTCGGGATTGCTTGAACGGTTTGACCAGGTGCCCGGCGATACCCACCGTCCGCAACAAATTGGGGTCTGGGCGCTGGGAGACCGCCGCCACCAGGATGATGCGCACGGAGGCGATGGCCGCGATGCAGTGCACCTCATGGGCCACGGTCAGGCCATCCATGTCCGGCAATTGCAAGGCGATGAATGCCGCATCGAACGGATGCCCCGCCTCAGCCGCCTGTCGCAGGGCATCGATGGCTGCTGCGGCCGTGGACACTTGGGTGACCCAGGCTCCACACCGGCTCATCTCATGCTCGAAGGATTCGCTGGTGGCCGCATGGGCATCGGCGATGAGCAGCTTCAGGGGGGACGGACTGGGCGCAGCCGGAGCGGGACTAACGAGGTCGAAGACCGCCGTCATGGTGAAGGTCGAGCCTTGGCCCGGCTCACTGGTCACCTCGATGTCGCCGCCCATCCGACGGGCCAGTTCGCGGGAGATCGACAAACCCAAGCCGGTGCCGCCGAAGCGGCGGGTGGTCGAGCCGTCGGCCTGGGTGAATTCCTGGAAGATCCGGCCGAGGGCGGTCGGTTCGATGCCGATACCGGTGTCTTTCACCCGGCAGGCGATCCGACAGCGGTCCCCTTGGATCTCCAGAACCTCGATGCCGACGATAACCTCCCCCCTCTGGGTGAACTTGATGGCATTACCGAGAAGGTTAGTCAGCACTTGCCGGATGCGTCCCGGGTCTCCGCGGAGCATCGCGGGCAGGCCGTGATCGATCCGGGTGGCCACCTCGACCCCCTTGGCCTGGGCGATCTCGACCAATAATTCCACGGTGTCCTCAACGATGGGCCGTAGGTCGAACTCAATGTTCTCGAACGCCAGCTTTCCGCTCTCGATCTTGGAGAAGTCGAGGATGTCATTGAGCACCTTGAGCAGGTTCTGGGCGCTGTGGAGAACGGTGCCCGCATACTCGCGCTGCTCCGGATTGAGAGGCGTATCCAGCAGCAGGCGGGCGAATCCGATGATGCCATTCATCGGGGTGCGGATCTCGTGGGAGGTGTTCGCCAGGAACTGAGATTTGGCACGAGCCGATTCGATGGCGACATCGCGGGCGGCCGCCAGCGCGGCATTGGCCTCGTTCAGATCCTTCTCGGCCTGCTTCCGAGCCGTGATGTCCTCGACCGTGCCCTCGTAGTACAGGAGCTTTCCGGTCGAAGGATCCCGCACGGCGCGGGCGTTCTCGCTGATCCAGATCTTGCGGCCGTCCTTGCGATAGACCTCGCTGTCGAAGTGATCGATTTTGTCGTTTCGATTGAGCAGTTCCTCGAAGCGATCGCGCTGTTTCGGATCGACGTAGAGTTGGTGTTCGATGTCGGTCCGACTGGCTAAGAGTTCGTCGACGGTGTCGAAGCCGTACATCTTGGCCAGCGCGAGATTGGCGTTGAGATACCGCCCATCCGGCGAGGTTTGGAAAATGCCATCGACTGCGTTTTGGACCAGCCCTCGGTAATTGGCCTCGGTGCGCTCGAGTTGTTCGCGCGCTGTCTGCAGTTCGGTGATATCCCGGGACAGACCAAAGGTGCCCACGATTTGTCCGTCCGGCGACCGCAAGGGCATCTTGCTGGTCAGTGCCCAACAAACCCGTCCATCCGGGCGGCTTTCCTTTTCCAGGCGGCCCAGGATGGGTTGGCCCGTCTGGATGATGGCGAGTTCGTCCGACCGTGCGGCGTCGGCGTACTGGCGGTCGAAGAAGTCATGGTCGGTTTTCCCGATCAGTGCGTTCGGATCGGCCACGCCCACACGGTGCGCCAGCGCCCGGCTGGCTCGGGTGATTCGGGAATCGAGGTCTTTGAAGTAGATGGCGTCGGGCGCGTGCTCGAGGAGCGCATGGAGCAGATCCCGTTCATGAGCCAACTGCTCTTCGACCCGCTTTTCTTGGGTGACTTCCCAGAAACTGCCCTGGAGGCCTACGGGTTGGCCGCTGGCATCGAGCAGCAGGGTCTTGATGACATGGAACCAATGACGTTGACCATCGGGGGTCACGTTGACCTCGGTCTTTTCCAGAGGGTTGCCGGTGCTGATGACCTGACGGTCATCTTCGACGTAGCGGCGAGCCAACTCCTCCGGAAACAAGTCGAAGTCGGTGACGCCGATGAGTTGGCTCTTTTGGCGTTTGACCGTTCGACAGAAAGCCCCATTCACGAAGGTGAAGCGGCCGTTGAGATCTTTGCGGAAGATGTTCTGGGGGAGGGATTCCACCAAGGCCTGGAAGTAGGCCTCGTTGTCACGCAAGCGTGTCTCCGTTTGGCGGTGCTGCTCGGTGGTGACCGCCAGGTCGGTGGCCTGTCGCCGAAGCTCCAGGTGGACCATGACTTGGCGGGCGACCGTCTGAAGGCCCGCCCGTTGGCCGGGGTTCAGTCGCCGCGGGGATCGATCCAGCACGGCAATCACGCCGGCCACGGTACCGGAGGGGACGCGTACCGGAAGGCATGAAAGCCAGCGCCATCCATCCGGCAATTGGGTCTGGACGTCCCGCAGTTCGATCCAGTCGTGGATGGTGACTGCGGCCCGTGAGATCACCGGCAGTACCGCATCGATGAACTCCGCAGAGCAGCCGGTATGACCTGCGGGAATCCAGCCCACGCGTTCTTCCAGCACCACGATGGCCGCTGGGGCGAAACTGACCTGAGCCGCTAGATTGGCCAATTCATCCAGCGTGCCACCGGGTCTGGGGGCGGCGTTTATCATGGGCTGCACTCTAACCTCAGCTCCATGGGTTGGTCACCCGGAAAGGTCTGGTCAGAACCGTCCAGGGCCGCCCCCAGATGAGCCGCGTTTCAATAGGGCAGGGGGAAACGGGCCGTCAGCGCCTTCACGCGATCCCGAACCTTCTCCGCCGTGGCCGGATTAGCGATGTCCAGAAGCACCTCGCTGATCATGTCGGCGACCGCCAGCATCTCCGGCTCGCGCATGCCACGGGTGGTGACGGCCGGGGTTCCCAATCGCACACCGCTGCCCTCGAAGGGGGATCGGGTTTCGAAGGGAATGGTGTTCTTGTTGGTCGTGATTCCGGCGGTGTCCAGGGCCAGTTGGCACTGCTTGCCCGTCAATCCACGGGCTCCGACATCGACAAGCATCAGGTGGTTTTCGGTTCCGCCGCTGACGATGCGGAAGCCGTTGCGCTTCATGCCCTCGCACAGGGCCGCCGCATTGCGGACGATCTGCTGCTGGTAGGCCTGGAAGCTGGGTTGCAATGCCTCATGGAAGCACACGGCCTTGGCCGCGATCACATGCATCAGGGGGCCGCCCTGGATGCCCGGGAACACCTGAGAGTCGATGGCCTTCGCGTACTGGGCCTTGCACAGAATGAGTCCGCCGCGCGGACCCCGCAGGGTCTTGTGGGTCGTCGTGGTGACGAAGTCGGCGTGCGGCACCGGGCTCGGATGAACCCCGGCCGCCACCAGACCGGCAATGTGGGCGATGTCGGCCAACAGCATCGCACCCACCTCACGGGCGATTTCCCCCATGCGTTGGAAGTCGATCCGTCGGGAGTAGGCGGAGGCGCCGACGGTGATCATCTTGGGGCGATGCTCGCGCGCCATGCTGGCGAGTTGGTCGTAGTCGATGAGTTCGTTGTCCTTGCCCACGCCGTAGTGGACGATCTCAAAGAACTTTCCGGAGAAGTTGGCCTTGTTGCCATGGGTGAGGTGGCCGCCGTGGCTCAGGTCCATGGTGAGGAGCTTATCCCCGGGCTTCAGCATGCTGAAATACACAGCCATGTTGGCCCCAGAACCGGAGTGGGGCTGCACGTTGGCATGTTCGGCACCGAAGAGTTGCTTGGCGCGGTTGATGGCCAGGGTTTCCGCTTCGTCTACGTACTCGCAGCCCCCGTACCACCGCTTGCCCGGGTAGCCCTCGGCATACTTGTTGGTCAGCACGCTACCCTGGACCTCCATGACGGCCGGGCTGGTGAAGTTCTCGCTGGCGATGAGCTCGATGTTCTCGAGCTGGCGCAAACGTTCATGGCGTATGATGTCGGCAATTTGCGGATCAACGGAAGCGAGTGATGTGGACATGTCTGGTTCGATCTTGTTCACGCGGCGCTCGTGGCGACCGCCTTCAAAAGGGGTTTGGA
>CANHYD010000004.1 GCA_947464705.1 Verrucomicrobiota bacterium
GCCAACACGATGATTCGAGGGAGTTTGATCTGGAGGGGAGGGCCCCGTGTGTACGGAGCGTTCGGCGTGATGGGCGCCCTGCGGGTCATGTTTTCGGTTTGCTGGGCCTTGGTGGCGGCCGATGCCCCAGCGACAGCCCCCAAAAAATCTTCCAAGTCGGCGACTGCCACCAACATCCACCGACGTTCGCCGTTGCCCAATGTGGTGGTTCTCGCCGCCGATGGTTGGGTCGATTCCGACTTGGGAACCCACGGGGCTTTACCGAATCTGGAGAAACTCGCCGCCTCGGGCCTGCGCTGGACTCAGGCCTACGCGGGCGCCGCATCGATTCCCGCCAGTCGGGCAGCGCTGATGACCGGTCGGCATTCTGGGCATGGTCGGATCCGTGGGCCGGTTCCGGTTCCGCTGGCCAATGAGGACGTCACTCTGGGAGAGGTGTTTCGGGAGGCGGGATATCGGACGGCTGTGATCGGCGTCTGGGACTTGGGCGGCAACAACACTTCCGGACATCCGATGAGGCAGGGCTTTTCGGATTGGTTCGGTTTCTTGGATTCCCGGGAGGCCAAGGATCTGTATCCCAAGGCCTTGTGGCGGAATGCGGAGACCTTCGACAACCTCATCGATCAACGCGGGCGACTGGCCAATTACGCCCCCGACTGGTTCGCACGGTTCGCCACCAATTACATCCAGGTTCATGAAGATCACCCGTTTTTTCTGTATGTGGCTCATCCCCTACCCGGGGGAGGCACCTCCGAAGAAGTGCGTGGTCGCCAGCAATCTCAGTGGGATGCCTTCGTCGGTGCGGTGGTGCGAGAATTGGAACGGAGCCGCATTCGGCGCGAGACCCTCCTCGTGGTGACCAGCGCGGGTACGACCGCTTCCCCGGGTGATCCATTGGCCGAGGCCCGCCTCCGGGTGCCGCTGCTTTTCAGTTGGCCGGGCAAGATTGCGGCCGGCCAGACCAATGACCGGCCAGTGGCCTTGTGGGATGTTCTGCCCACGGTCGCGGGCTTGGCTCGGGTTCCGGTTCCTCGAGGCCTCGATGGCATATCGCTCCTGCCGGATGTGTCGGGAGGACTGAAGGATCCCTCCACCCGTGCGGGTGGCCTGTACTGGGAAACGGCCGAGGCCTCACCCAGTCGGGCCATCCGCTGGGACCACTGGAAAGCCGTCGAGCGTTCCGCTGGAGGGGCTGTCGAACTGTATGATCTGAAGGCTGATCCGGCCGCAGTTCAGAATATCTCGGCCCAGCAGCCCGAGCGGCTTGCCGAGGCGCGTCGCCGGTTGCATGAAGCGGCCGACCCGTTTTCCCCGAATCGTCCCTGAAACACTTCGATCCTATGAGCCCTACGGATGCCCTCACACTATTGGAACGTTTTCGCACGGGGCAGGTGCCTGCCGAGCAGGTGCTTCAAGCCTTCCAGGCTGCCCCGGTGGTCGATCTCGGGTTTGCCGTCGTTGATCAGCATCGAGCCCTGCGCAAGGGGTTTCCGGAGGTCATCTTTGGCGCGAGCAAGACCCCGGAACAGGTGGTGGCGATCGCTCGGGAGATTCTGGCGGCTGATGGACGGGTGCTGACCACTCGGGTGACTCCGGAGCATGCCCGAGCCCTGAAGCAGAAGTTTCCGCACACCGTTCATCATGAGGCGGCCCGCTGCCTGACCCTCGAAACCTCGCCGCTGCCCAAGCGTCCGGGAACCATTGCTGTCGTGGCGGCCGGCACCACCGATCTACCGGTCGCCGAGGAGGCTGCTGTCACCGCCGACTTCATGGGCAACACCGTCCAGCGGATCTATGACGTGGGCGTGGCTGGGTTGCACCGTTTGCTGCGCCGGCTTCCCGATATTCAGGCTGCCAATGTGGTGATTGTGGTGGCGGGCATGGAAGCCGCCTTACCCAGTGTGGTCGGGGGGCTGATCGGTCGACCCATCATCGGGGTGCCCACCAGTGTGGGGTATGGTTCCCACTTCGGTGGCCTGACGGCGCTCTTGGGAATGCTCAATTCCTGCGCCAGCGGATTGACGGTGGTGAACATCGACAACGGCTTTGGTGCCGGATATGCCGCCAGTGGCATTAATGCGCTGGCCGCAGCCTCATCCTCTGCGTCGAGCGCATCCATCTCGGCGACCGAGGTCGTGGCGGATTCGTCGGCTAAGAAGGGTTCCGGTAAAGCCCCTCGGAGGCGATGATATCGGCTGCTCCGTCGGGCACCAGGTGCTCGAAGGGAAGCCCCCGGTGGATCCGGTCCCGGATTTCCGAGGAGGAAACACCCAACGGCCACCCTCGCAGGTGCCGAAGTCGCCACGGCGAGGGCAGGGAGGCTTGAGGTTGGCCGGGTCTGGGAATAACCACGAAAGTCACCGCCTGGGCCAACGCCTCGGCGTCACGCCACTGGGTCAAGGTGGGTACATGATCGGCCCCGATCAGCCAGAAGAGTTCGGCTCCCGGATGGCGAGCTTTGAACGCGTTGACCGTGTCGATCGAGTAGCTGATCCCACCCCGGCTCAGTTCGTCGGCGTGGACCTCGGTGTGGGACTGGCCGGCCAGCGATCGGCGGAGCATTCGCAATCGGGCCGCATCCGGGGCGGGTCGGGAATTCGGCTTGAAGGGTGATTGAGCGGCGGGGATGAAGAACAAACGGTCCAGCGCCAGTTCCTCCAGGGCAGCCTGGGCGACCAGCAGGTGGCCCCGGTGCAGCGGATCGAACGACCCGCCGTACAGCCCCCATCGCAGCGGCCGATCGAGATTTGAAGGCGGGGACGACGCCCCTGGGATCAATGGATTCATGCTCGCTGCCCCAGAGTCCGCGCACTTCGCCGGTCCGAGTCAACCTTCCAGCCGTAGCTATTCCTTCAGTGCCGTTGAAAGCACCTCGGGAGTGGCTCGCTGGGCATGGACGAGGGTGTGCGTGCTGTGGGCTATGGGCTGGAGGTTGGGCCCGGCCCGAGTGACCCGACCCTTGGCACCGAGGCCACTGAGGCTTAGCGTCGGCCCATGGTTCACGCGTCTGATCCGTTGATCGCCTCTGTTCGCAAGCCGTTGCCTCCGGCACAGTTCGATACCCTCTCTCGGGAGATCCTCGAACTGAAGCGTCGTCACAATGCGGTGATTCTGGCTCACAACTACCAGGTGCCGGAGATCCAGGACGTGGCCGACTTCGTGGGGGATTCGCTCGGCCTCTCCCAGCAGGCGGCCAAGACCTCGGCCGATGTGATCGTCTTCTGTGGGGTGCACTTCATGGCGGAGACAGCCAAGATTCTGAACCCTACCAAGCGGGTGATCCTCCCGGATCGGGATGCCGGTTGTTCGCTCGAGGAAAGCTGCCCTGCCTCCAAACTGCGCGCGTTGCAGGCCACCAACCCGGACTTCTACACCATCGCCTACATCAACTGCTCGGCCGAGGTGAAGGCCTTGAGCGACTGCATCGTGACCAGTGGCAATGCCGTCAAGATCGTTGAGCATGCACCGAAGGACCGACCGTTGTTGTTTGTTCCGGATGAGAATCTGGGAGCCTGGGTCATGGAGCAGACGGGCCGGCCGATGACCCTCTGGAAGGGCAACTGCTACGTCCATGTGGAGTGGACCCATCAGGCCATCACCCGGATCCGTCAGCAGTTCCCCGGGGCCCCGCTCGTAGCCCATCCCGAGTGCACGCGATCGGTGCGAATGTTGGCCGACGAGGTCTGCTCCACCGAGAAGATGGTCACCTGGTGCCGGAAGACCCCGGCCAAGGATATCATCATCGCGACCGAAGCCGGCATGTTGCACCGCCTCCAGAAGGAGTGTCCCGACAAGCATTTCATCCCGGCACCGACCGATCGGTGCGCCTGCAATGAGTGCCACTTCATGAAGATGAACACTCTGGAGAAGCTCCGGGATTGCATGACCACCTTGGAACCTCAGGTTGAATTGCCCCCGGAGATCATCGAGCGCGCCCGCAAGCCCATCGAACGCATGCTGGAGATCAGCGCCCTGCCGGTAGAGAACGCGGGCTGAGAGACTGAAGCCTGCTCCCGTCAGAGCGGTTGGCCCACATTCAGTCCGTGGCGGAGGCAATAGCCGCCGTTGACCACGTACTTGTCGGCCCAATGCTTCAAGCCGGCGCGCTCTTCGCGGGTGAGAGCACGAACGATCTTGGCCGGAGATCCCAGCACCATGGACCCCGGTGGGATTCGGCTACCGGGAGTGACCAGGGCGTTGGCTCCGATGAGGCATTCCTCTCCGATCACGGCTCCGTCCAAGATCGTGGCTCCCATGCCGATCAAGCATCGATCTCCGATGGTGCAGGCGTGGACATTGGCGGAGTGACCCACGGTGACGTGATTGCCGAGGATGCAGGGATGGTCGTCCGACAAATGCAGCACGGCGTTGTCCTGGATGTTGCTGCCACGCCCCACTTCGATGCGATTGATGTCGCCCCTCAGCAAGGCTCCGTACCAGACACTGGACTCGTCGCCGAGGGTCACATCACCCAACACCACGGCCGTCTTGGCAATGTAGACGTCGCGGCCCAGCGTGGGGCATTTGCGGAGGTGTCGGTCGAGTTGGGCGATCAGGTTTTCCATTGTGGGCCTTAGGAGTTTATAAGCCGAAACTCAGAGAATGGCCGCAGAGGCCTCTTGGGCCCGATGGAGGCGGGCGTAGAGTCCGTTGGCAGTCAGAAGCTCCGAGTGGGGGCCGCGTTCTACGATGCGGCCGTCTTTGAGAACGACGATCAGGTCGGCGTCGCGGATCGTGCCCAACCGGTGGGCGATCACAAAGCTAGTTCGATTGCTCATCAGCCGTTTGAGAGCCTCCTGGATGAGTCGCTCCGTGGCCGTATCGACACTGGCCGTAGCCTCATCAAGAATCAGGATGGGAGCATCTTTCAGTAGCGCTCGTGCGATGCTGATGCGTTGCTTTTCTCCCACGCTCAGGCGGATGCCCCGCTCACCCACCCGGGTATCGAACCCGTCGGGCAGGCGTCGGATGAACTCGGCGGCGTTGGCCGTCTCGGCCGCCGCGATGAGTTCTGCTTCGGTGGCATCCAGTCGACCGTAGAGAATGTTTTCACGGATCGTGCCGTTGAAGAGGAAAGGCTCTTGGCTGACGACAGCGATCTGGGAGCGCAGGAAGCCCAGAGGGATGGATTCCAAGGCTTGGCCATCGACTGTGATCCGGCCTCCAGCGATCGGATAGAAGCGGGGCAGCAAGTTCACGAGGGAGGATTTGCCCGCCCCGGTGGGGCCGACCAATGCGATAGTCTGGCCCGCGCGGACCTGAAGATGGATGTCTTTCAGGGCCTCAGGACGGCCTTCGTAGGCTGCGGAAACTCCCTCGAAAGAAACCTCACCCCGGAGGCGGTGGGTCGGTTCGGGGGCGGAGCTCGAAGTGGCCGCCTCCGCCGGAGCGTCCAGGATGTCGAAGACCCGCTCACCGGCCGCCCGGGCCGATTGGGACATTTGGTTCAATTGGTGGAGCACGTTCAACGGGGCGTAGAACATGCCGAGGAAGAGCAGGAACTCCACGAGTGCCCCGGGAGTCATGGATCCTTCGATCACCTTGCGACCGCCCAGCCACAACACCAGTACGGTGCCCAGAGCGGCGGCGAACTGCATGGCCGGATTGTAGCCCGCCCAAGCCTTCATCACGGTCAAGGTGCCCTTGCGTAGGGCGTCGGCCCGTTGGGCGAAGCGGCTGTCTTCGTGGGCCTCGCGGCCGAAAAGTTTGATTTGCCGGATTCCCTGGAGGTTGTCCATCAGGAGGGCGTTCATGGCGCTGCTGGCTTGGCTGCGAGCCCGGTAGCGAGAGGCGGCGGTTCGGGTGTACCAAACCCCACCGGCCACCAGCAGCGGCACAGGAATGAGAGCGACGGCCGCCAGAGCGGGATCGTTGAGGAAGAGCACTGTCGCCACACCCAGCACGCCCACGACTGCGACAACGCCTTGTTCAGTGCCATCGATGAGCAAGCGTTCCATGGCCCCGACATCCTCGATGACTCGGGTCATCAGGTCGCCGGTGGCCCGGTGGTCGAACCAGCTGGGCGCCAGTTGCTGCAGACGGCCATAGACCTGGCAGCGGATGTCGAAGATGACGTTCTGCTCGAAGCGGTTGTTGAGTCGGATTCGCAGCGAGTTGAAGGCATCCCTGAGAGCGAAAGCCGCCAGGAGTCCGAGGATGGCGCCACCCAATTGTTCTTTCCGCCCGGCCCCGATCACATCGTCCATGACGAAGCGGGTCAGCTTGGGATAGGCGAAGGTCGCCAGTTGACCCAACAGGGCACAAGCGATGGTGCCCGAAGCCAGCAGCGGGTAGGGTCGCAGGTAGCCGGAGACGCGGCGGATTATTTCTCCCGTGGTGCGGGGGCGGACGGCAAAGGCTCCCTTTGCGTCGCCATGGACATGGGCGAGGTATTGCACAATGACTGGATGCGGACGGACTGGCGTGACGTTTCGGGGGCTCGGTTGATTCAGGGACAGGCCCAATGGGCTTCCCAGGAATCGGCGTCCCAGCGGAAACGGGCACGTTCGTGATGCTCGGGCTTCAACTGCAGCCAGTCCAGTTCATGGACTGTGGTTACCAATACCGCGAATTGATCCACGGGTTGATCTCCGAACGGAATTTCCCAAGGTGCAAGGACACGTTCGCCCGGCCGTGGCACCGTTGCGTAAAGACGTCGACTGCTGTGCGGTAGATTCTCCCAATACACGCGGGTCATGGAGTTGTGGACATGCACGCGGGTCTCGCCTCGGGCCCTCAGTTGGATACGCGAAACCGGATCATAGAAGCACCAGGTGGCCACCGGTTGGATTCGCACACCGGCCACCTTGTGGGCCCTGCTGTCGGAGAAGCAAACCAGCTTCCGCTCATGGAGGTCGACCTCGCGCAGGACTACGATGCGTGCATCCGGATGATCAGGACCGGCGGTCGCCAAGGTTGGGGTCCGCCATGGGTGCGACAGGTCCGAGGTGGCCTGGCTCAGGCGGTCCCAGATGTCACTGTGCAAGGATTCCAGAGACTGGGGATGCGCGTCGGAGAGAGTCATGGAGACGGGGTTCATTTGAGAATCACTCGTCCTAGTTGAGCCACAATGGCGGCATCGTGGCGATCTGGATGATCCGGAGTGACATGATGCCACCAGAATGGAGCACCGCTGCAGGTCTTCAATGGCGAATGGAGTGTCGGACGGAAGGGGCACCCTGGGCGTCCCGCAAAATCCCTATTTCACCGCAGGGAGTTTATCGCAAGATTTCCCACGTGTCTGCGACGATTCCCAAGACCATGCGTGCGGTGGTGTACCGCGGCGTGAATGACCTGCGACTGGAGGAGGTTCCGGTGCCTCGAATCAAATCGTCCGAACTCCTGGTCCGGGTGGGCATCTGCGGGGTTTGCCCCACCGACATCAAGAAGATCCACTTCGGAACCCAGAGCCCGCCACGCATTTATGGGCACGAAACGGCTGGAACCATTGTGCGAGTCGGGTCGCGGGTTCAGGGCTGGACCGTGGGTGATCGTGTCGGGCTCCACCATCATGTGCCCTGCCTGGATTGTCACTTCTGCCGCCACCAGACTTTTGCCCAATGCGAGACCTACAAGAAAACGGGCATCACGGCTGGCTTTGAACCGGCGGGTGGCGGTTACGCCGAATATGTCCGAGTCATGGACTTTTGCCTGCCTGGGGTGGTGAAGATTCCGGCCAAGAACACGCTCGAAGAAGGGGCCATGTTGGAGCCGGTCAATACGGTGCTCAAAGGAATCCGTGCCCTGTCGTTGCTCAAGGGGGACACCGTGTGGGTGGCCGGTGCGGGTCCGATTGGCTTGCTCTTCATCGGAATGCTCTCCGAGTTGGGAATGCGGGTGGTGGCGACCGACCTCATGGAATCCCGCCGCCAATTGGCCCGACGCTGGGGCGCTTGGAAGGCTCTCGATGGAGCGGATCCGAATCTGGTGGATTCGCTGCGCGCCCTGACCCGCAGTCGGGGGGTGGATGCTGCCGTCGTTTGTGTGCCCGTTGATGCCGTGGTCGCTCAAGCGCAGGCCGCTTTGCGGGGCGGGGGAACGACCTTGCTCTTCGCCCATACCTTGCGCGGCAAGACTGCTCCAGTGGATCTCGGTACCGTCTGTGTTGATGAAAAGGGACTCATGGGCAGTTATTCGTCGGACTTCACCTTGCAAAAGGAAGTTGCCCGTTGGGTGTTCTCCCGGCGCTTGGATGTCCGGAACCTCATCACGCACCGATTCCCGCTGGCGGAAACGGCGGCGGCCGTCGCGTTGGCGGCGCGACCCAGCGAGGATTCCCTGAAGATTCTGGTCGAGGCTAGTTCGACTCAGATCGCTGGCGGAACGTCCCTCTGAAAACAACAACGCCGACGTGCAGGATTTGCACGCCGGCGTTCAAGAGTCGCGTCCGTCGGGCTCCCGGAAAGGGAGGCCGAGTTTTAGGCGGTCAGTTTCTCGAAGCGCGCCTCGATGAACTCCCAGTTCAGCACCTTCGAGATGGCTTGAACGTAGTCGGCGCGGCGATTCTGGTGCTTCAGGTAGTAAGCGTGTTCCCACAGATCGATGCCGAAGAGCGGGGCCTCGCCATTGGACAACGGGCTGTCCTGGTTGGCGGTGCTGACCAGCTTGAGACTCTTCTCCTTGGTGACCACAACCCAAAGCCATCCGCTGCCGAAGACGCCCATGGCGCGCTTGAGGAATTCCTCCTTGGCCTCGTCCTCGCTGCTGAAGAGTTCACCGAACGCCTTCATTAGAGGTCCACCTTCGGTCAGCGGAGCCGAATCTTTCTTGAGGCATTGCCAGAAGAGCGAGTGGTTGTAATGGCCGCCGCCGTGATTGCGAACCGCAGAGCGGATCTTTTCAGGGACTGTGTTGAGGTTCTTCAACAGGTCTTCGACCGACAGTTTCTGGAGGTCGGGATGGTCCGCCAGAGCCTCATTGAGCTTGGTGACGTAGGTCTGGTGATGCTTGCCATGGTGGATCTCCATGGTCTTGGCATCGATGTAGGGCTCCAACGCATCGAACGCGTAGCCCAGCGGGGGCAACTTGTGTGGGCCTGAGGCCGACTGCGCGAGGGTTCGGAAAGGGGCAGCAGCCATGGCCAAGGCCAGAGCGCTCGCCGATTTGAGTGCGTGACGTCGAGTGATCATGCAGAAATGGTTCGAGTGACGCTGCAACGGTGGTCCGGGTCGGATCCGAGTGCAAGCCCCTCTCGATTCCAGATTGAACAGGTTGGCCTCACCAGTCTTGCGCCCGATTCGGTGCCGCTCCTAATATGACATCGTATGAGGTTGATCCGAGTCGGTTCCCTGTCGATGGCCCTGATTCTGGGCGGAATCCTGTCCCTTCAGGCGGAGATTACGCCGGAGGACGTCCGCCAGCTGCAGACTCGCTTCCAGCAGGCTGAAGAGTCCGAGGAGCGGTTGCGGGCCCGGATCCAGAAGCTGGAGTCGAGCATTGCCGAACTGCGCTCCCAGTTGGGAGAGGTGCGATCAGTCGCGGCCTCGGCGGGCAAGGACGCGGTGACCCAAGAACAACTGAAGAAGGTGCTCGATCAGTTGCGGGACTTGGATCGCCGCCGTCAGGACGACAACGAGAAGGTGGTGCAACAAATCAAGCGGCTGGCAGACCTGCCCACGGCGCCTCCTCCCAGCTTCGACGAGCCCAAGCCCAAAGGCCGCAAGCCCTCCGCAGATTCGGGTGCGGGCGCGGGTGGGACCGGGGTGGCTGCCAAGGCGGATCCGAAAGGGGAGCCCAAGGCTGACGCACCCAAGCCGACGTTGCCGACCGACTACGAGTTCTATGAGCACGTCGTCCGCGATAACCAATCGCTGAGTCAGATCATCAACGAGTACAACAAAGGCTACGGCCTGAAGGTTCGATTGAAGCACGTGCTCGAGGCCAACCCCAAGTTGCGCCCGGAGCGTTTGGTCACGGGACAAAAGGTGCGCATCCCGGTGGTCAAGTGAGCCCAGAGAGGCAGTCACACCCCAACTCGCAGAAATTCACCCATGAAGCTGATCCGCCGACTGCACTTGTTTCTCGGGGTTTTCTTTACTCCGCTGCTGGTCTTCTTCGTGGCGACCGGGTGGTATCAGACGATCAATCCGGAACGTCTCAAGACCGCCGGTGACGCCGAGACGCTGCTGCAGAAACTCCGGGTGGTCCACACCGACCAGGTTTACCCGGGCGACCGCGAATTCAGCCGTCCGTCGTCACCGAAGCTCTTCCAGGGGCTCATCGGGGCGATGTCCGCGGCCGTCTTGATCTCGACGGCACTTGGGGTCTTTCTGGCATTCAAGTCGGTCCGTGGCAAAGGGTGGGTGCTCTTCTGGTTGGTGGCCGGTCTGGCGGTTCCGGTGGCCTTGCTCTGGGCGGGCCGAAGGGGATGAGCATGTCGTTGACGCCGCTTCAATGGGTTCTGGCAGGTGTCGCGCTGGCGGTCTTTTGGGCCGCTGCCTGGTATTGGTTCCGCACTGGCTTGCGCTATGTCATCGGCCAGAGCTCCCTGCGGGTGGTTTTTGGCAAGACCACCGTGCGGCGAGTGCCTTTCGAAGAAATCCGACGGATCCGTAAACCCCGGGGAGGTCTTCCGTGGCGTTGGACGGAGAATTGGCGCAATGGGTTTTTCGACAGTCACCGGGTTCTGATCTTGGAGCGAAAGACCGGTTGGTTTCCTTGGTTTGTGATCACTCCCTCCCGCCGTTATGAGTTCCGAGCGCAGTTGAGGGATGCCATGGCGCGTCACGGGGTTCAGGCTGAAGATGACGGTGCGGCTGACGATCAGGAATGATTCTCCAGCGGGTTGGCCCCGGCATCGTTGCCGAATGGCCAGGGTCTGATTAGCCTCGAACCCGAAATGCGATCATTGCTGATTTCAGGCGGGCGGGTGGTGGATCCGGCCAATGGACTCGACGGTGCGGCCGATGTCTTGGTGACCGATGGGCGGATTGCCCGTGTTGGCCCGTCCCTGCAGGCTCCGGCGGATGCCGAACGGATCGACGCCACGGGTCAGGTCGTCTGTCCTGGCCTCATCGACCTCCACGTGCACTTCCGTGAGCCCGGACAAACCGCCAAGGAGACCATTGCCACGGGCGCCCAGGCTGCAGCCCGTGGTGGTTTCACCACGGTGGTTTGCATGCCGAACACGCAGCCGTCCATCGATTCGGCCAGTACCGTCGCCCTGATCCAGGAAAAGGCCCGCTCGGCGGCGATCCGGATCGAAGTTTCCGGTGCGATGAGCAAGGGGATTCAGGGCGAAGAACTGGCATCGATCGGTTCGTTGGCCAAGGCCGGCGTGGTGGCGTTAACCGACGATGGTCATTGCATCCAGAACAACGACCTGATGCGCCGGGCACTGGAATATGCCCGTCAGTTCGGGCTGCCCGTGATGGACCATTGCCAAGACTACGGAATGGTCATGAATGGCGTGATGCACGAGGGGCTTCAAAGCCTGCGTTTGGGTCTTCGCGGATGGCCTGCCGCGGGTGAGGAGTTGATCGTCGCCCGCAACATCCTCTTGGCCGAACAAACCGGAACGCCGGTGCATTGTCAGCACATGAGTGCGGCGGGCAGCGTCCGGCTGATCCGCGAGGCCAAGAAGCGTGGGGTGCCTATTTCCGGCGAAGCCTGCCCGCATCATTTCACCCTCACTGATTCGACGATCGCTGGCAGTGCCGAATTCTGGGCTGGAGATGGCGCGGAATTGGCCCGCCGGGTCTTCCAGAACCATCCGTTGCCCACCTGGCCGGCCTACCACACCCACTTCAAGATGAATCCCCCTCTGCGTACCGCAGCCGATCGCGAGGCAATTTTGGAAGGGTTGGTCGATGGAACTCTGGAGATCATCGCCAGCGACCATGCCCCTCACACCGAGTCGGAGAAGGAAGTCGAATTCGACGATGCGCCCTTCGGGATCGTGGGCTTGGAACTCGAGCTGCCCCTGTCTTTGATGCAGTTGTACCAGACCGGGCGACTTTCGCTCTCCAGAGTGATCGAGAAGCTCACCATCAATCCGGCCCGTTTCCTCAAACTTTCCGAAGGCCGAGGCACGCTTTCGGTGGGGGCTTGGGGTGATATCACGGTGTTCGATCTGGAGGCCTCCTGGGTGTGTGACCGCCGCGACACGGCCAGTCTCAGCCAGAACAATCCCTTCCACGGATGGCCCATGAAGGGGCGCGTGACGGGAACCTTTGTTGGTGGGCAACGGGTGTTTTCGCGTTAGTCGGTCGCGGGGCGGAGGCTTCGCGGCACCGTTCCGGCGCTCGTCGGGAAACTCTGGGGAGCAGGGCGTTGATTTCCCGCCCTCGCTCCGGCTCGGTAGGGTCAGAGGATCGGTTGGGCGCGATGTCATGTCGGGGTTTGCACTGGCTCGAGATGCGGGTTGGGCGCTAGTTTTCAGTCATGAAACTCGGTGCGATCTCGACGTTGTGGAGTGTCTGGATCTGCGTGTTGCTGGTGGGGGTGGAAGCGGCCGATCCGCAGCCGGCACCTTCGGCAGTGAGGCTCTCTCCAGGGCTTGCAGAAGCGCCCCTTGCCAAACGTCTGGATCCCGTGATCTCGGGAGTGGGCGGGGGAACGATTTCGGGTTGGCGTGAGTATGTGATGGGAGATCCCTCCTCAGAGGAGCAGATGTATCTCGAATACATCAACCGAGCTCGGGCCCTGCCCTGGGAAGAGGGGTACCTGCTGGCGACCAGCACCGATCCTGAGATCCAATTCACCTACCAGTTTTTTGGAACGGATCTCCAGAGAGTCGTCGATGAGATCGCCCAGTATCCGCCTCAGCCGCCGCTGGCTTTCGAGTCGCGCCTGATCGAAATCGCGCGCAGCCACAGTGAGTACATGCTGCGGAACGCCGTCCAAGAACATGAGGAACGAGATCCGGCGACCGGTGCTGTCATCAACACGACTTCTTCTCGACTGCTGGGAACTGGTTATCCGCTGAGCGCCGGGGGTGAGAGTGTTTATGCCTACGCCAAATCGCCACTGGAGGGCCACGCCAGCTTCGAGGTGGACTGGGGCTTCGGAGACGGGGGGGTCCAGCGTCCGCCCGGCCACCGCAACAGCAACCACGATGGAGCGTTTCGTGAGCTGGGAGTCGGTGTGGTGCGTGGGACGCGATCCCGCGTGATCCCGGCAGTCACCCATATTGAGGGGACCAACGTGGTCATCACTCCGGCGGTGACCAACACTGTGGGGCCGAGCTTGGTGACCTTGGATTTCGGATCCCGTGCCGACTTGCAACCGATGGTGACGGGAGTGGTGTATTACGACTTCAACACCAACGGGTTTTACGATGTGGACGAGGGCGTGCCAGGGGTTCGCGTGGAAGGGCCAATCTCCGGTTGGTTCGCCCAGACCCGGAGTTCCGGGGGGTATGCCATTCCTGGAGTGGAGGGAACCCAGACGATCCGTTTTTTGAGTGGCGACCGTGAACTCGGAGCCCGTTCGGTGACGGTCATTGTCGGGAAGAATGTGAAGCAGGACTGGGTGCTGCCCTACGGCGGGACTCGCGTGTTGGGCCCGACCTCTGCGTCATCCGTCGGTCTGAACGTGTTCCGGGTCGAGCCCGTGTTGGGAGCCTCCGGTTACCAGTGGGCCTCCATGCGTTGGGAAGCCTTCAGCGGTGTCGAGGGTGCCGAAGAGGGGGGCTTGCGCTTTCAGTTCAGCGGTTTGGATGGCTGGGATCCCGTGAAACTGGGAGCTCCTGCTTCCGGAACTCGGTCCTTCCAATTGGTTCACACCAATGGCTTGGACCAGATTCTGGAGTTCAAGCCCATCGTTCGCCCGAGCGCTGGATCCGAGATCCGCTTCAAGTCCTTCTTGGGCTACACGACCACCAACCAGATTGCTTCGGTGGAAGTTTCCACCAATGGCATCCAGTGGACCGCGCTCTCGCAGGAGCGCGGGCGCGGAATTTCGGTGACTCCCACGGGCAGTTATTTGGCCAGGTCTGTCTCGTTGGCAGCCTGGGTTGGGGTGGATCTGCGGGTGAGGTTCCGTTTCTTCGTGGAGCCCGTTGAGGGTGCTCGGTTTTACAGCCAGACCCAGCCGTCCTTCGGGTGGTCTCTCGACGATATTCAATTCACCAACTCGCAGTTGGGCACCGAGCCCGCCACCCACGTACTGGCGGTGGGTGAGCCCTTTGTCTTCAAGGGCAGCACCGGGGGGCGCTACGAGTTGAAGGCTCGTCCCCGCTTTGGGGACTTGGTGTTGCCGTTCTCGTTGCCATTGGTCGTGGAGTTTTCTCCGACCACCGTGGCCTCCGGAACCGTGGTGGTGGAGGGGATTCGCCGGAACGACTCTGGGCAAATGGTCATTGATTTTGCGCTCACCTCGGGAGTCTCCCGAGAATGGCTTCTCCAAGGACGCGCCTCTCTGTCGGAAGCTTGGCAAACGGTCTCTGGAGCCCAATTGGTAGACCGTGGCACTGGGAGGTTGAGTTGGGTGCATACTCCCCCGGTGGGAAACTTTTTCTATCGGGTGATGGCGCGGTGATGAGACCTCTGAAAACCGCCCCCAACGTGTCTCACGAGCGCCGGTCAGGTCCTTAAGATGGCTGCAAGCGCACCTTATACCGTCCCGGAACGTTTGACCTGTTGGAGGTAAGGGAATTATCTGGCGGTGTGGAATTACTGAAACCCCGAGTTTCTGCGGTGACTTTGCTCCAATGAACCTGCTTCAACGCGTTTGGCGATCCTCCCTGGGGAAGAAGTACCTGATGGCCCTGACCGGCCTGGCGCTCTTCGGTTTTGTCGTCGGTCATCTGGTGGGCAACCTCCAGGTGTTCGGTAACCCGGAGTTGATCAACTCCTACGCCCACTTTCTGAAGTCCAAACCAGGACTCCTGTGGGGAGCCCGGCTCGGGTTGTTGGCCACGGTGGCTGTTCATGTGGGCGCGGCGCTCACCCTCAGTGCCGCCAACAAGGCCGCGCGACCAGTCGCCTACGCGGGCGGATCCGCCTATGGTTCCAGTTGGCGTTCGCGCTACATGCTGGTCAGCGGTTTGGTGATCATGGCCTTCGTTGTTTACCATCTCTTGCACTACACCGTGCAATTGCCCGCAGTGAACGGCGGATTAGATTTTCATTCCCTCACCACCCGATTGGCCGATGGAACTCAAGTCCAGGACGTGTATGCGATGATGATCCACGGATTCCAGGTGGGTTGGGTGTCGCTCTTCTACCTGATCGCCCAGGCCTTGCTCTTCATCCATCTCGGTCACGGGTTGTCCTCCATGTTCCAGTCCTTGGGCTTGCGCAACCACGTCTGGGGTCCTCGGATCGCCGCGTTTGCCCAGGTGGCGAGTTTTGCAGTCTTCCTGGGATATGCTTCGATTCCGGTCGCGGTGCTGACCGGTATGGGGGGCGACTACGTCAAGAACCTCAAGAAGGCGCCGACGACCACAATCGAGACTCTTCGCTGATATGGCCACGCTCAATTCTCAGATCCCCGCCGGCCCCCTGTCCGACAAGTGGGAGAAACACAAGTTCAGCTCCAAGCTGATCAATCCGGCCAACAAGCGGAAATACAAGGTCATTGTGGTCGGAGCCGGTTTGGCCGGTGCCAGCGCCTCAGCGACCTTGGCCGAGCTGGGCTACGAGGTGCACAACTTCGTGTTCCACGACTCTCCTCGCCGCGCCCATTCGGTGGCCGCGCAGGGCGGCATCAACGCCGCGAAGAACTACCAGAACGACGGTGACTCGGTGCATCGACTTTTCTACGACACCATCAAGGGCGGCGATTACCGCGCTCGCGAGGCCAACGTTCATCGCTTGGCCGAGGTGTCCGTCAACATCATCGACCAGTGCGCGGCTCAGGGTGTGCCCTTCGCCCGCGAGTACGGTGGTCTTCTCGACAACCGGTCTTTCGGTGGTGCCCAAGTCTCCCGCACCTTCTACGCGCGGGGCCAGACCGGACAGCAGCTCCTGCTCGGGGCCTACTCGGCGCTCAACAAGATGATCGGAGCTGGTGGGGTGAAGTCCTACACCCACTCCGAGATGTTGGACTTGGTGGTGGTCGACGGCCATGCCAAGGGCATCATCGTCCGCAATTTGCAGACGGGTGAAATCACTCGCCACAGCGCCGATGCGGTCGTTTTGGCGACCGGCGGGTACGGTAACGTCTACAATCTGTCCACCTACGCCCGCGGCTCGAACGTCACGGCCAGTTGGCGCGCCTACAAGCGCGGGGCCTGTTTTGGCAATCCGTGTTACACGCAAATCCATCCGACCTGCATTCCGGTGTCGGGCGATTACCAGTCCAAGCTCACCCTGATGTCGGAGTCGCTCCGCAACGACGGCCGCATCTGGGTTCCGAAGCGCAAGGAGGACTGCAAAAAGAACCCTGCTGACATCGCCGAGGGCGACCGCGACTATTATTTGGAGCGGATGTACTCGGCCTTCGGCAACCTCGCTCCGCGTGACGTCGCCAGCCGCGCTGCCAAGTATGTCTGCGACGAAGGTCGCGGCATCGGCGATACTGGGTTGGGCGTCTATTTGGATTTCGGAGACTCCATCCGCCGTCTGGGTGAGGGGAAGGTGCGGGAGCGTTACGGCAACCTCTTCTCCATGTACCACGAGATCACCAACGAGGATGCCTACAAGACGCCGATGCGCATCTATCCGGCCGTCCATTACACGATGGGTGGACTTTGGGTGGATTACAACCTGATGAGCAACATCCCGGGATTGTTCGTCCTGGGTGAGGCCAACTTCTCCGATCACGGCGCCAACCGCCTCGGGGCCAGCGCCCTGATGCAGGGACTCTCCGACGGTTACTTCGTCCTCCCGAGCACCATCACGACCTATTTGGCCAATGTGAAGGCAGGGGGCCGTCCGGCGACCGATCGCGGGGAGTTTAAACAGGCTGAGGAAGAAGTTCGAAACTTCACCCGCCGAGTTACTTCGAACAACGGCAAGCGCACGCCGGACAGCTTCCACAAGCAGTTGGGCAAGATCATGTGGGACTACTGCGGCATGGCTCGCACTGAGACGGGGCTGCAAAAGGCCATCCAACTCATCGGCGACCTCCGCGAGGAGTTCCGCACCAACGTGAAGGTGCTGGGTGAGCCGGATGGATTGAATCAGCCTCTGGAAAAGGCCGGTCGTGTTGCCGACTTCATTGAGCTCGGCGAGCTCATGTGTCGCGACGCGCTCATGCGCGAAGAGAGCTGCGGCGGACACTTCCGCGAAGAGTACCAATACACGCCCAATGATCCGGAAGTGCAGCAGGGTGTGGTCAACACCGGCGACGTCAAGCGGCGGGACGACCAGTTCGCATTCGTGGCGGCCTGGGAATACGCTGGAGCTCCGGACAAAGCACCGATCCTTAACAAAGAGCCCCTCATCTACGAAGAAGTGAAGATGAGCACACGGAGCTACAAATAACCCGCCACCCGCAAAACACCTTCCCTACTGCCCATGAAAGTTAGCCTGAAAGTCTGGCGTCAGAAGAACGCGAATGCCGCGGGTGAGTTCAAGACCTATGCGTCTCCCGAGCTCAATCCCAACATGTCATTTCTGGAGATGCTCGACGTGGTGAACGAAGAGCTCTCCAACCGGGGTGAAGACCCCATCGCCTTCGATCACGATTGTCGCGAGGGCATCTGCGGCACCTGCTCGTTGGTCATCGATGGCAAGCCCCACGGTCCCCACAAGGGTGTGGCCACCTGCCAGACCTACATGCGCAGTTTCTCCAACGGCGATCAAATCGTCATTGAGCCCTGGCGCGCCAAGGCCTTCCCCATCGTCAAGGATCTGGTGTGTGACCGGAAGTCCTTCGACCGCATCCAGCAGGCGGGTGGTTTCATCAGCGTGCGCACCGGCAGCGCGCCCGATGCGAACAGCATTCCCGTGCCCAAGGAGAACGCCGATTTGGCGATGGATGCGGCCCAGTGCATCGGCTGCGGCGCCTGCGTGGCGGCGTGTAAGAATGCCAGCGCCATGCTCTTCGTATCCGCGAAGGTTTCGCACCTCGGCCTCATGCCCCAGGGGCAGCCGGAGCGTTACAAGCGCGTCAAGGCCATGGTCGATCAAATGGACACCGAAGGCTTCGGCGCCTGCACCGTGACCGGCAGCTGCGAGGCGGTCTGCCCCAAGGAGATCTCCCTCGACTTCATTGCTCGCATGAACCGCGACTATGCCGTGGCTCTCATTCAGGGAGATCCGAAGCAGGTGGTGGGTGGCGGCGCGGGTTGATCCGGCATTTCCCTCGACAACCCCTCATCGAGACATTGACCACTGAAGAATTTTCTTCAGAACTTGCAATGTCGCACTCTTGTCACGATTCTACGCGAACCCCTTTCAGAAAACACATGAAGATTTCTCAACAAACGTCCGTACCCCAACGGCGCGGTGGATTTACCCTCATCGAGCTGTTGGTCGTCATCGCCATCATCGCCATTCTGGCCGGCATGCTCCTGCCAGCACTCGGTAAGGCCAAGTCCAAGGCCCAGGGCATCATGTGCATGAACAACGGCAAGCAGCTGATGTTGGGTTGGACGTTGTACTCCGGAGACAATTCCGACGGTGTCTGCCGCACGGCTGGCTTGGATTCCTTGGTTTCCAACACCAACGCGACGCGCAACTACCCCCTGAATCAGTGGTGCATGGGTACCATGGATGTCGCCAATGTGGCCACCAACAGTGCCTTGATCATGCATTCGCAGTTGTACCCGTTCGTGAACGCTCTCGGGCCCTACAAGTGCCCGTCAGACCGTCACACGTGGCAAGGCGGCACCCGCCGTCCTCTCGGTGGTGGTGGCGTGCTCACCGTTCGTTCGATGTCGATGAACGCTTGGATGAACCCCATCAATGCGTGGGCCGCTGATAGCAGCACCGGTGGTTTTCAGGGCACCGGCATCACCAACTTCCGTCGTCAGTCCCAGATCCAACGTCCGTCCGACACTTGGGTGACCATCGATGAAAATCCGGCTTCCATCAACGACGGCTGGTTCGTGGTGGATCCGAATTCCGGAAATTGGGTCGACATTCCTGCGACTTACCACAACGGAGCCGGTGGTCTGTCTTTTGCAGATGGTCATTCTGAGATCAAGCGTTGGCGCGATGGCAACATCACCAAAAAGGGTGCCACCATCGGTGCAGCGCCTGCGGATCGAGGCATCGACCTCAACTGGATGAAGCAGCGCAGCACTTACGCTCGCTGATCTTCAGATCGTCACATTCCTTCAACAAAGCCCGCCCATCGGCGGGCTTTTTTTATCGGGTGCGCCCATCAGGGCGCATGCTCCGACTGATCCGTGGTTTCCCCTGTGCTCGCTCCCACGCCGTGACGCTCTGCCGTTCGTCAGGCTGGGCCTGATCCAGCAAGGCAGGTTTTGACGCGGTGGACGCTTGAGGGTGTGATGGGCCCATGCCGCGGCGCCGCGAAACCGATCGATTCTTGCACGAGCGCGCCGTGCTGGCCTCGGGGATCGGCATCTTGGCTGGTGTCGATGAGGCGGGAAGAGGCCCACTTGCGGGGCCTGTGGTTGCCGCCGCCGTGATCCTGCCGCGGGCTTGGGCGCAGGAGGGGATGCCTGAAGGGTGGGGTGACCTGAACGATTCCAAGCAATTGTCCGAGAGCCGGCGGGAAGAGTTCTTCATTGGGCTCACCGGCCATCCCGAGGTCCGATTCTCCATCGCCTCGGTGGAGCCGGGCGTGATCGACGTCATCAACATCCTGCAAGCCACCCATCGCGCCATGAACGCGGCCCTGGCCGGTTTGGGAGACGACGTCGAGCACGCCTTGGTCGACGGACGCCCAGTCCGGACGCTGCGCCTCCCTCAGACGGCGTTGGTGAAGGGTGACTCCCTCAGCTACTCCATCGCTGCTGCTTCTGTTCTCGCCAAAGTCACCCGTGACCGGGTCCTACGAGAGGCAGACGCCCAGTGGCCAGGTTATGGGTTTGCCGCTCACAAAGGCTATCCCACCCCTGAACACCTGGAGGCGGTCTCCCGCCTGGGGCCTTGTCCTATCCATCGGCTCAGTTTTGCGCCGTTGCGCCGACCGGAACCTGAATTGTTTGTGTCATGAGCCCTTGGCCGAAGTGGTTGCAGCCTGAGGATCCACAGGCTCATTTGCGTCTGGGAAGGCGAGGGGAGGAGGCCGCCCGAAGCGAGTTGGAGCGACTGGGGATGCGGACTCTGTGTGCCAACTACCGACATGGACGCGGTGAGATTGATTTGATCGTTCGCGACCAGGAGGTCCTTGCCTTCGTGGAGGTGAAGTCCCGTTCGTCGGAAAGCTGGGTGCGACCCGCCCAGGCCGTGGGTCGCCAGAAGCAGAAAATCCTGTCCGACACGGCGTTGGCCTACCTCAACGAGTTGGGTCGACCAGCGGTCGCCTTCCGCTTCGACATCGTCGAGGTGCTCTTCGCCGGCTCGGAAGTCCGCGAGGTGCGGCACATTCCCGATGCGTTTCCATTGGCCACCGGTCGCATGTACCGCTGAGCCCCCAATTGATTCAGGCGGACGGGGTTGCAGACGCCTGATCACGGCGCAGCGCCGCTTCCCGTTCCACGAGGGTTGGGTGTGAGTAGTAGAAGCGGCTGAACCAAGGGTGGGGCGTGAGGTTGGAGAGGTTCTTTTCGTGCAGCTTGCGCAGGGCACCGGTGAGCGAATCAATTTCGCCCATCGCATTCCGTGCGTAGGCGTCGGCCTCGAATTCGTGACGGCGAGAACGGCGTGTCCCCAAGGGCGTCAGCCAGAAGGTGATCGCGCCGCCCAGCAAACCGGCCAGGAGCAGCACCGGAGCAATGCCTGAGGATGCTTTGAAACCGAAGGCCACCAAGAACTCGGGTTGCTTGGCCAGCCAACCCAGCAGACCAAAGCTGATGAGTGAGGAAATCCCGGCCCAGATCAGCATCTTGGGAATGTGACCTCGCCGGTAGTGGCCGATTTCATGGGCCAGAACCGCTTCAAGCTCCACCTCGGTCAACTGGGCTATCAGCGTGTCGTAGAGCACGATTTTTCGGAAGCGACCAAAGCCGGTGAAGTAGGCGTTGGAATGAGCGGACCGGCGGCTTCCGTCGGCGACCTGGATGGTCTTGGCAGAGAATCCGGTGCGTTCGCCCAACTTCAGAAGTCGGTCGCGCAGCGAGCCCTCTGGTAGCGGGGTGAATTTGTTGAACAAGGGCAGAATGAAGATCGGGGCCAGAACCATCATCACGGCCTGAAACGCCATCAGGAGAACCCAGGCCCAGAGCCACCATCGATCTCCGATCCAGTCGGTGAGCTTGAGAATGCCACCCATCAGAGGCAGCCCGAGGATCGCGCTCAGCGCCAGCATCTTGAGGTGGTCGGTGACCCAGATCTTCAGAGTGCTCTTATTGAATCCAAAGCGTTCCTCGAGTCGGAACTGAGACCACCACTCCAACGGAAGGTCTGGTAAGCCCATAACAATCGAGACTGCGAGCAACCATCCAGCGGTGGCCCAAACACCCGTGCCGGCCCAAGCAGCCCAAAAGCTTAGGCTCCAGGGTAGGAATCCGCTGCAAAGGAAACCGAATTTCATGGCCAGGCTCCACAGTTCTTCGGCCTGGCCGAATCGGGATTTGGCCAAGGTGTATTCCACTGATCGGCGGTAGGTCGCGTCATCCATGATGTTCCGGACCGCTTCGGGCGGTTGAGATGCGTGTGCCTGGACGTGATTGCGGTTCAAGCGGTCCAGATACCACTGGCCCAACCAACGCAAAACCAGCAACGACAGGGCCAAAAGGAGGATGAATGAAGGAGTCATCGAGAACGTCTTAAGAAAAGCCAAACACCGTGCAAGTTTCCCGACAACGCGGGAAATCTTCGATGGTGGATTGTACGTGTTCGTACAATCGTGGTAAGAATAGCCAATCGTCGATGAAGATTCTGATAGTGATTTTGTTGGTCGGAACCCTCGGTGCCGGGGGCTGGTACTACTCCCAGCGCCAGCAATCGGGCGCAGCGCCACTGGCTACCGCCAAGGTGGACACCGCGGTGATCGAGACCCGCAATATCAAGTTTGCCATCAATGCTGCGGGCGATATCACCCCGGCTGAGCAGGTGAGTGTCCGGCCCGAGGTCAACGGCAAGATCGAAGTGCTGCCGGTCGATGTGGGTGACCGGGTGAAGTCAGGCCAGTTGCTCTTCAAGTTGGATGACCGCGAATTGCAGACGCAGCGGCAGCAGGAGGAGAAGAACGTCGAGCGCTCTCGCCTGCAATTGGGACAGGCCGAGCGAGACTACCAGCGGGCCCGGCAGCTGTTCGAGGGCAAGCTGATCTCCCAAGAGCTCTTCGAAGACAGTCGCACCAAGTTTGATCTCGCCAAGAACGAGCTGGCCTTGAGGGAGAAATCCTTTGAGTTAATCATCGAGCGATTGCGCAAGACCGAGGTGATGGCCCCATTTGATTCGACGATCCTCACTCGCCCCATCTCGGTAGGGCAGGCAGTTTCGGGATCGGGCGGCTTCAATGCGGGCACCGAGGTGCTCACCATCGCCAATCTCAACGACCTGATCGTCAACGCGCACATCAATCAGGCGGATGTGACTCGGTTGCACGTGGACCAGCAGGTTGAAGTTAGCGTGGAGGCGGTTTCTGGCCTTAAGGTGGTTGGC
>CANHYD010000005.1 GCA_947464705.1 Verrucomicrobiota bacterium
CTTCCAGCAGGCGATGGCGAAGGGGAAATTCCACGGAACGATGGCCGAGACGACACCGAGCGGTTGGCGCAAGGTGAAGTCGAGCCCGCCACGCGCCACCGGAATTGTCTGACCGAAGAACCGGCTGATGCCGCCGGCATAGTATTCGAAGACCCGGGCTCCGAGTGCGACTTCATCGCGGGCGTCGGCCAGCGGCTTGCCCACGTGCAGCACTTCGAGGCGAGCCAACTCCTCGGCATTTTCCCGAATCACCGCAGCGATCTTGAAAAGCACCGAGGCACGCTTCCCAGGGGCTAAATCACGCCAACCGCCCTCGAAAGCCTGGTGAGCAGAGACCGCAGCTGCATCGACCTCTTTCACCGTGGCCGCATCGATTTCAGCAAACACCTCGGCTGTGGCGGGATTGATCAGTCGCGTCTTCGGTGTGCCGTCGACCCCGGTGTAGCGGCCGTCCAGAAACAGTTGGTGAGGAATCATGGGAGGAGATGGGAAAAGGATTGGGAAACTGGGACAGGAGAACCGATTGTCAGAGAACTTCGAGGTACAGAGCTCTCAGATCTTCGATGGTGACCGGCACTGCATTGGTCTGGTGGCAGGGGTCCTCCCAGGCCTGAGCCACCAGTGCGTCGAGGTGCTCGGGACGAACTCCGTGCGCGGAGAGTTTCTTATTCAAGCCCAACCCTGCCAAGAAGGACTCCACAAACGCGATCGTCACCCGGTCGGCTTCAACGTCGGAGAGTTGGACGACTTCCAGCCCTGCAGCTTGTCCGACACGTCGATACAATCCCGGACGGCGTGCGCTGCAAAGCCGCATGCTGGCCACCAGGCACAGTGCATTGGCCAATCCATGGTGCATTCCGCAAATGGAAGACAGCGGGTGTGCCAGCGAGTGAACCACGCCCAAATCTTTCTGGAAGGCCACAGCCCCCATGGCCGCCGCCACCAGCATGTGACCGCGGGCCGTGAGGTCCTTGCCATCGCGATAGGCCTTGGGAAGTGCCTCGAAGATCAGCCGGGCTCCTTCGAGGGCGATGCCATCGCACATCGGATGGAACGACGGACAGGTGAAGCTTTCGATGCAGTGCGTCAACGCATCAGCCCCGGTCGCAGCCGTCAGGTGGGGCGGCAAACCCACCGTCAGTGCGGGATCCAGAATCACCAGTTTAGCCAACATTTCGGGATTGAAGAGCACGGCCTTGCGATGCGTGGCGTCGAGGGTGATCACCGAACTGCGTCCCACTTCGCTACCGGTTCCGGCCGTTGTGGGAATTGCTACCAGCGGCAGCAGGCCACTCCAGTCGGACTCGTCATAGAACTTCGAGAGATCGTAGCCGGGTCGACGCGCCAACAGACGTGCGGCCTTGCCGGCATCCAAGGGGCTTCCGCCGCCAATGGCGATCACCCCATCGCACTGATAATCCCGAAGCGCAGCGCCCGCTTGGCGGACATCTTCCTCGACCGGATTGGGGTGCACCCCATCGAAGACGAACCACGTCTTGCCCTGATCGCCGGCACCCAGCACCGCAGCGAGTTGGGCGAATGCATCGGTCTTCACCAGCCCCCCGTCGGTCACCACCAGCGGGCGGCGAACACCGAGTTTGGCCAAGGCAGACGGCAATTCAGCCAGCGCACCAGCGCCATAGAGAGTTCGGGTTGGGAAAGAAAAAGCAGTCAGGCTCATGTTGTTTGGATTGGAAGAGGTTGTTGCAATCGGGTCATTGGACCAAGGGTCACCCCTGGACGAAGTGATGCAGAAAATTATGCAGAATTTGATGTCCCCAGGGAGTCGGTTTCAGGCTGTCCAACACCTCGTCCAGATTGAAACGGACCCGCGGACGCCACATCTCGCGCCGTGGATTCCAAATCAGACGAAGTGTCTCAGGATCCGTCTCCGGATGGAACTGGACCCCATGGAGCAGTTGCTTGGAGTCCTGGATTCCCTGAATCAGCGCAAAGGTGCCAGCGACGGTCGTAGTCACACCGCTTGGAAGATCGGACACCTCATCAGAATGGCTCGAGAGCACATCAAAGGCATCGGGCATCCCTTCAAACAGCTTCGATATCCGACCGGCCGGCGTGAGTGTCACCGGAGTGTTACCCAACTCCAACCCTTGCGGATGTGGTGCCACCTTGCCTCCCAGGACCCGGGCAATTAATTGGTGGCCATAGCACACCCCGAGAACCGGCACCCCGGCATCCCGGCACCGAAGGATCCACTCGCCCAACTGGAAGTTGACCTGATCATCATTCCAAGCATCCCGGGGCGAACCGCTGAGGATCACCCCGTCCCATTCCGCCGGGGAACGAAACGCATTGATGTCTGATTCGACCCCGACTCGGTGCCACTCCACCGGCATGGACTTCGGAGTCCATCGGCTAAACCAACCGCAGACATCGCGACGGGGATCGGGCTCCAAACCCGGCGGCCAAATCACCGAATCCACCAACAAAACCCGTCTGGTACGCATTGCCATTGTCTTCGGACAGGAGACGGCAGTCGATCAACCCATTGCCAGAGGATTCTCGAGACAAAGCCATACGACGTATTCACGGGAACGAAGATGGCGACTCCATGGATTCATGACTTTTTATGCCGAGCAACCTGCTATCATCGGCAATCCATCCGTTGAATCCTATCCGAGCGCATCCACCCGAAGATCTCGCAACGTCGACAAATGAGACCAAGGCGCACCACGGATCGGACGAGCCCCATCGCGGCGCTTGGGTCCAAAAAGCGGACGATACCGAAAAAAAATCGCATTCACAAACTCACGGGAACCCAGTGCCACCCCATCGGTCAAATGTCGGACCCTGAGCCGCAGGATTTCAGCCTCACTCAACTTTCCTCCCTGCAAGAGCACCGAACGAATGGATTCTCGATCCAGCGCCCGCTTGGAACAGTGCCCACCCACGCCTGCCTGAACAAACATCGATTCCCGGTAACGAGCCGCTGCTCGGCCCCAACTTGACTCCGAGAAGACCCCCATAATTCCCTGTTGGAGATCCTTTTGCCCCACCAAAGCCGCCGCGTAGCCGCAGAAACGGTAATCCTTCGGATCACGCACCAGACCTGCCCGCACTGGGTTGAGATCGATATAGGCAGCCACAGTTCTCAAGGCCTCAGGAGAGTCCTCCACTAGGACGCTTTTAAATCGTTCGGCCCACAGAGTACCAAAGCGATCCGTGCGACGATTGTACCAGCGGCTGAAACGCTGTTTGAATTCCTTCATGAACACCGACACATCTCCCATTCGCCCGAGAAGCGTCTGGCGAATATGTGCAGGCATCCGGCCCTTGCCCGCCCCCTGCATTGCATCCCGCGCCAGAACCACCAAAAAACCTTGAGACCCGTAAAAACCTTCAGCTCTGAGAAGTAACTCCTCGTCACTCAGCGCCACGGCTTCTGGCACCCGCACCAACAGATGAAAATGATTCCCCATCATGCAATAAGTGATCACTTCCAAGCCACAGAACCGTGCCAGAGGCATCAAAAGAGCCACCAACCGGGCCTTGCACAGATCATCCAGCAACAACTGCCCGCCGACCGTCCGCGAAATGCAATGGTAGACAGCATCTCCAGACCCCTCCCCCTTGATCCGAGCCAACCTCATGGTTGGGATCTTAAACTCAAGCACCTCGACCAGTCAAAAATATTGAACCTGTCACTCTATTTTGATTTGACTCGTTGGGTGGGTTGTTCTATCGAAAAAGTGTCAAGCTTATGAAGGTTAACCATTCTTGGGTGTCGTGGGCCGTGGGCTCACTGGTTGCCATTTCTGCTCTCGGGGCAGATTGGCCTCAGTGGCGGGGCGATTCCCGTCGGGACCACTCGCCAGACAAGGGCTTGCTGGCTCGGTGGCCACAGGAGGGTCCCAAGCAGGTCTGGTTGTTTAACAATGCTGGCTTAGGCTATGCAGGCTACTCGATCGCCAAGGATTCTCTTTTCACCATGGGTCTCCGGGATGGGCAGGAATTTCTGATAGCCGTCAATGCTTCCACCGGTAAGGAACTGTGGAGTACCCCTGCCGGACCAAAATACCCGAACGGTTGGGGAGATGGCCCTCGAATGACCCCGACGGTGGATGGCGATCGGGTCTTCGCAATCGGTGGGCAAGGCCTACTCATATGCGTCGAGGCGAAGAATGGGAGATTGGTCTGGTCCAAGAATCTCGTGACCGATCTCGGCGGCAAACTCCAAGATTGGGGTTACACGGAATCCCCACTGGTGGTGGGAGATGTTGTCATCTGTACTCCGGGCGGAGACCAAGGAACCTTGGCGGGCTTGGACAAATCCTCCGGCGCAGTCCGATGGCGCAGCTCTGGGCTCACCGACCATGCGCAGTATTCCTCTCCGATTTTGATCCAACATGAGGGCCAACCTCAGGTCGTCCAGTTGGTGATGAACCGTTTCTTCGGGGTCTCCCCCAAGAATGGCTCGGTCCTTTGGAAAAAAGACTTTCCAGGAAGGATTGCTGTCATCCCGACCCCAATTCATGAGGACGGCATCGTTTACGTAACCGCAGGATATGGCGTGGGCTGTGAGGCGATTCGCTTAGGGGCGAACAACTCTGTAGATCCGCTTTACTCCAACAAGGTGATGAAGAACCACCATGGCGGGGTTGTTTGCGTCAACGGATACCTGTACGGGCACTCCGACGGGGGCGGTTGGGTCTGCCAAGAACTCAAAACTGGCAAGGAAATCTGGTCCCACAAGGGTTTTGGGAAGGGATCTGTCACCTACGCTGACGGAAAACTGATCTGCCTCGATGAGCGCAATGGGGATGTCGCTCTGGTGGAGGCAACAACTCAGGGATGGAACGAGTTGAGCCGCTTCAAGCTGGCACCGTTGAGCTCCAAGCGGAGTTCTCAGGGGGGAATTTGGCCGCACCCGGTAGTCGTCAATGGACGCCTCTACCTTCGCGATCAAGAGTTGCTCCACTGCTTCGACTTGAAGGCTCGTTGAAGAGTCTGTGGGTCGATAGCGACCGCAGGTATGCTTCGCACCCCCTCCTGTTGCGGAGCCTCCACTGAGCCCCCCCCTCGCTCGCCAGTTCAACTCTCCCGAGAGGCATGGAGGTCGCACCAAAACTCGCGTCCATGAGAGGTCCAGTGCTCATAATGCCGATGCCATAGCGACTTGACCTCATTGGCAGAGACCCACTGACCCGTGAGGTTCGGGCCAAAATCACCCGACGAGCCAATGGGGAAATCTCGATCCGGAAAGCGTTTGGATCGCTGCCCCATGGCTCGAATCCTCGAATAACCCACCAATTTCCGGATCAGGCGGAACGGCCAAGCGCGATGGGCTGTCAGTATTCGCGGCCACTGATCGGTCCATCCCATGGGGCCGGACCAGTCGTTGATTGGCAGCAAGGAACTCTGCTCGACCAACATAAAACGTTGATAGCCAATCGCCTGACAGGCATCCACCAAGCCCACATCCGACACCTCGACTGAAAGGTAATCCGGCTGGCCCACGTCCCGGAGACCGTCGAGACAGAAATGATCTGCGCTCTCGATATCCACCTTCAGGTAATGGGGGACACCATATTGCTGCAGCAAATCACCGAAGCGAACCGCAGGGACCGTGACCTTTCGATGCCGATGCCCACCCCGGCCTGCGCTGGCCACGTCGAGAGCACTCCATTCCGGATGCTCCTCATTGATCCAAAACTCCACCTCTCCAGACTCTCCCGCCACTGCAACATTGAGAATCGTCAAACGCCCCTCACGAACCGCGTCCGAGAAACGATCCGCCACTTGCCGGCAGAGGGCGTCGTTCGCCTCAATGGCCACCACCTGGAACCCGCACTCCAGATAAAATCCGGTGTCGTCCCCATTGTTCATCCCCACGTCAAAGATGAGGTTGGAGGTGGATGACGTGCTCATGGGCGAGACTTTAATGTTGCCCACGGACGGGGAACAGATTTTTGGCAAACGATCGGTTCAAACAAAACGGATGATGCTTATTGAATGCCACCCTGAAGCGGAGCACCCGAGCGGCAATTTCACTCGATCGCCTCAAACATTCGCACCGATTCATAGTTCGGTTGAAATAGTTACTTAATTAGCTATCAATTTGGCGCAATTAAAAGCAAAAATGAATGAAAAACTCTCATTTCTGAACTTTTAGGCGTATTACATACAAATTAACGCCAAATTATTCCTACTCACCAACCCTACCTTGACTTGGTGAAAACCACCTGAAGTCTCATCGCCGAAGGTTAACGCAATTGTGACATCTTGCTGAATCGGATCACGGGAACGGGCGATGCTTCGTTGAAGCAAACCCAGTGACGGTGATGAGGCTTCTGCAGGGGAAACGGATCCCTTCGGCTACTAACCCAGCCGGCGGCGTCTGATGCGGACCTGGTAACAACCATGAAACGCCAAATCCTAAAACTGACGGGCATGCTCGCGCTGATCTCCAGCGCTGCGACAACCTTGACTGCGGACTACGCATCAACGGTATCCAACCTCAAGCCGGTCGCCTTCTGGCGCCTCAATGAGTCCACTCAACCGCCCGCTGCCGATGTGGCGGTCAACGTCGGTTCCCTCGGCGATTCCGCCGTGGGGTACTACCTGGGAACTGCCCAGCACCCGGTTCCAGGTGCTCTCACCGGCCGCACCGACAGTGCCGTGGGCTTCGACGCCACCGCCAACTCGGTCGCCATGGTTCCCTACATGCCGGCAATGAATCCCAAGGCTCCATTCACGGTGGAAGCCTGGCTCAGCCCGAATGTGGAGCATGCCGCCGGATCCGGCACACTGACTTGCGCTATTTCCAGCGGACAATTCGCCTCACCTCGAACGGGTTGGCTGATCTACCAAGCCGAAAACGGCTGGAACCTTCGCATGTACGATAGCAAGGGCACAGCCACCTCGGTGAACATCACCGGAGGGACGGCTCCCGTGTCGGGCCTGTGGTACCATGTCGTCGCGGTCTACGACGGAGCCACAGCCAAACTGTTCGTCAATGGTGCCAAGGCAGCCGAAGCGGCGCAGACCAGCTACGTGCCCGGCCAATCCGGCGGTTTTGCCATCGGCGGCCGCGCAGACGGATCTTTCTGGTGGAATGGTTCTGCCGACGAAGTCGCCCTCTACAGCAAGGCTCTGACTGACGACGAGATCTCGGCCCATTACTCCAACGGCGCGGCGACCAACCCGACTGCGAGCTATCAGAGCCTCGTCCTGGCTAAATCTCCGCTCGCCTACTACCGGCTCAATGAAGCGGCCTACACGGCTCCCACCAGCGTTCCTGTGGCTGCCAACGTCGGCTCGGCCGGTGCCTCGATTGCCGGCTCTTACAATCCTGGCATGAAGGCGGCGGCGGATGGCCCAAAACCCCCAATTTACACGGGGTTCGAAGGCTCCAACGTGGGCGGCGGGTTCAATGGATCCGCCGGCTACGTCGGCACGCCGTTCCAGATGAACGACATGAGCGAGTTTACCATGATGGGTTGGATACGTCGTGGGGCCATCAAGAGCGGCCGCGGTGGTTATTTCGGCCAGAACGACCTGCTTGAGTTCGGCGACGCCGACGGCGGGGCCAACATCGAACTGTGGGTCAACGCCCGCGGTGGCAACATCAAGGCGGCGTACCCGTTCAAGGACAATGAGTGGGGCCACTTCGCCGTCATCGGCGACGCTTCCTCCACCGTGCTGTACGCCAACGGCAAGGAGATCGGGCGTCTCAGTGGCACGTTGGCCAGCTATGGCACCAGCAGCTTCAACTTCAACATCGGCGGCGGCGGCATCTTCAATACCGCAGGCGACTACTTCAACGGCAACATCGACGAAGTGGCCGTCTTCGACAAAGCGCTGACCGCGACTGCCATCCAGGCGATCTACTTCTCGGCCAACGTGGCTCCGACCATCACCTTGCAGCCCACCTTGCCGAGTCGCACGCTGTACGCCGGCTACTCAGTGAGTCTGACCGGTGCCGGCTCGGGCACCCCACCACTGACCTATCAGTGGCGCAAGGACGGACAGAACTTGTCCGGCAAGACGTCATCCACCCTGTCACTCACCGGCGTCACGGCCGCGGATGCCGGATCGTATGAGTTGGTGGTTTCCAGCACCTACGGATCGGTCAGCAGCACCCCGGTCGCCCTGGTGGTGACTCCTGCCGACGGGGTGGCTCCGACGCTCCAGTATGCCGCAGGCGGTGCCAGCTTCGACAAGGTGCGTGTCTGGTTCTCGGAACCCTTGGATCCGACGTCCGCTCAGTTGGCGGCCAACTACAAGATCGATGGACTTACCGTGACGGCTGCAACGCTCGTTTCCCCAGCCGGCACCGTCGGCGACAACATCGTCGAACTGACCACCTCCAAGCAGGAAGCGGGCAAGACCTACAAGATCACCATCACTGGTGTGAAAGATCAGATGCTACCCGCCACCACGATCGAGGCCAACTCGACGATCACCTTCGGCGCATGGATCTTGGCTTCCGGCGCGCTGCGCTTTGAACACTACGACAACCTCCCAACCGCCAGCGACGAGGCCATCACCGCTGCCCTTGCAGATTCTCGCGTGATCGCCGGCACCCCGACGACTCTGGGCACGATCACCGGTCGCTTCGATACCCGGACCGTGTTCCCGGATGACAGCCATGAGAATTACATGGCCCGGATCACCGGTTTCATCACCCCGACCGAGTCGGGCGACTACTACTTCTTCCTCGCTTCCGACGACGCCTCCCGTGTCTACCTGAGCCAGAACGACACCCTGCCCAATCCGGCGACGGACACCCCGATCATCAACGAGCCCGGTTGCTGCAACGGCTTCTATGAACCGGAAGCCGGTGACCCGGCCACCACCGCCGCACCGATCAGCCTGCAGGCCGGCAAGAAATACGCGATCCTGACACTGCTCAAGGAGGGCGGCGGCGGCGATTGGCTCAGGGTCGCTTGGCGCAAGTCCACCGACACCACCGCTGCTGCTTCGTTGCCCCCCATCGAAGGCAAGTTCCTGTCCACCTTTGTGGATCCGAATGCCGAGGTGGAGTTCACGAAACAGCCCACCAACCAAGAAGGAGCCCTTTCCACCACAGCGGTTAATTTCCTGACCCAAGCCTTCACCTCGAGCGACGGCGGCTTCACCGTCACCAACACCACCCCGGAGCCTCCGGGCCCTTGGGTGTATGACCCGGCCAACGGTCTGTGGTCGGCTGATGGCTCCGTGGACGGTTGCGGGGGCCCCTACAACTCTCGGCTGAACTCGGCGACCTATACTGTGCCGGAATCGCAGGCCGTGACCCTGAGCTTCTACCATCGTTATTCCTTCGAGGGAGATCTCTATGACGGCGGTCAGGTACTGGTCAGCGTCAATGGCGGTGCTTTCACCTCCGTTC
The DNA here is from genome assembly GCA_947464705.1 of Verrucomicrobiota bacterium. Classification (GTDB taxonomy): domain Bacteria; phylum Verrucomicrobiota; class Verrucomicrobiia; order Limisphaerales; family UBA9464; genus SXXZ01. Next base: position 9,353 of record CANHYD010000005.1, read on the forward strand.
CGGCCGAAAACTTCACCGCCAACGGTTATGCCAACGGTGTCATCCAGGGTAACGGTGCCCTCAAGGGCCTGCGGGCCTTCAATGCCGATTCCGCGGGCTATGCGGCCGGCGAGTTCATCACCAGCGCGGCGATACTCGGAACCTTTACCCAGGGTGACAAGATCGTCGTCCAGTTCCTGGGTGGCTGGGACGACTGCTCCAAGGCCAGCACCCCGAGCTGGCAGATCAAGGAGGTCAAACTGGCTGTCAGCTCGCCACCCACCGCGGTGACCTTCGAGGGCGCCGCCAAGGTGACCCGTCAGGGCGTGGCCACCTCGTTCAGTTATCAGTGGCAGCGGAACGACGGTGCTGGCTTTGTCGACATCGCCAACGCGACCGGGACCTCGTACCGCTTCTTCCCGACGACGCCTTCGGACATCTCCGCAAGCTATCGTCTGCTCGCGGGCGTACCGGGCAAACTGGTACCGAGCACTGCGGTGAAGGTCACCGCCCCAGCTCCGGTGCTCTCACTAAGCCGCTCCGGCGACGCGATCACGGTGACCTTCACCGGCAACCTGCAGTCGTCGACCTCGATCTCGGGGCCCTTCAGCAACGTGACCGGTGCCACCAGCCCGTACACAGTTCCGGCTCCGAGTGGTGGCAGCCTGTTCTACCGTAGCATCCGGTGATCGAGCGGATTCAACGATTCGAAGCCCGGAAAGGTTCGCCTTTCCGGGCTTTTTGTCAGATCCAGCAAAACCACTGGCTCGCAGTATCCCCGGTGTCAGTTGCGGCCTCTGAGGGACGCACTAGGATAGCCGCTCTCGCTATGAAGACTCTCTCCTCCGAACAGCTGCTGGATGCGCTCCAATGGCGCTATGCCACGAAGAAATTCAATCCCGCGGCCAAGATCCCCGCCGAGACCTGGCAGACTCTGGAATCCGCCCTCATCCTTTCCCCCTCGAGTTTTGGTCTTCAGCCGTGGAAATTCTTGATTGTCACCAATCCGCTGATCAAGGCCGGGCTGGTTGCACACTCTTGGGGGCAATCCCAACCCGCCGACTGTTCCCACTTGGTGGTCTTCGCCGTGAAGACCGGCTTGAACGAGGCTCATGTGGACCGCTTTTTGGAGCGTCAAGTGGAGGTGCGAGGTGGCAACCTCGAATCGCTGGGAGGCTACCGGAACCTGATGCTCACCAGTTTGCAACGCGCAGCCGATGCCGGGTATCTCGACACGTGGCAGACCCATCAATTGTACATCGCTCTCGGTCAATTCATGGCTGCGGCCGCCTTGCTGGGCATCGATACCTGTCCCATGGAGGGCATCGTTGCTGCCGAGTATGACCAGGCTTTGAATTTGGCGGGTTCCGGTTACCGAACCGTGGTGGCGTGCGCTGCTGGCTACCGGGCGGACGACGACAAGTATGCCTCCCAGAAGAAAATCCGATTCCCGGCTTCTGAGGTGGTGAGCCACGTCTGATTCGATTCGTCCGAGTGTGGCCCTCTCGGCATTGCCGGAGGGTCAACACCGCTGCCGTCCACGGACGTCCTTTCCCAGGTTGTAGTTTCAGCGCGAGCACCAGCACCGGGAAACAGGGGATCCTTCAGACATTCCAACCGAGGATTGCTCAAAAAGTCTCTAGGGTACTCTGTCAACCGGGCTTGGACCCTTCGCCAGACACCGGATGAAGCACCTCAGATGATCCCCAACTGAACTGTCGGGTTGTGCCGTTTTTTCCGCAGGAGCCACTGCTGAGTGGCAAGACCGAGACGACTACCGCCACCATGCTTTGCAGGATGCGCAGACATGTAGCGATTGTGGGAGGCGGAGTCATCGGCCTGAGCACGGCTTATTACTGCGCCAAGGCCGGCTACGCGGTGACCGTGATCGATCGAAATCCGCCGGCCCGCAACGGCTGTTCCTTCGGCAACGCCGGCATGGTGGTGCCGAGCCATTTCATCCCGTTGGCCGCGCCGGGCATGGTCGCCTTGGGTCTCAAGTGGATGTGGAATCCGGAATCCCCGTTCTACATCCGTCCCCGTTTCGACCCGCAACTCTTCGAGTGGGGATGGCGCTTCTGGCGAGCCAGCACCGCCGAACGGGTCCAAAAGGCCGCGCCACTGCTGCGGGATATCAGCCTAGCCAGCCGGGCGGCTTTTGAAGAGCTAGCAGCCCTGCCCCAGCTCGACTTCGGCCTCGTGAAGAAGGGGTTGCTCATGCTGTGCCGCAGCCAGCACAACCTCGACGAGGAGGCCCACATGGCAGCCCAAGCCCGCGCTCTGGGCATCCCGGCTGATGTCCTAGATGCGCGGCAGACCGCCGCCTTGGACCCATCGGTCACGATGTCTGTCGCCGGATCGGTCTTCTTCCCCCAGGACTGCCACCTGAGCCCCGACCGCTTCATGGCCGGCTTGCAACGTGAGCTGGAGCTCCTGGGATGCCGCTTCCGTTGGAATGCCGAAGTGCGCGGCTGGCAAACCGAACACGGTCGGGTTCGGGCGGCCTGGGTCGATGGCGAAGCCTTGGAGGCCGATGAGTTTGTGCTGTGCGGCGGTTCCTGGTCTCCCCAGACCGCCCCGCAACTCGGGCTCAACCTGCCCATCCAAGCCGGCAAGGGCTACAGCCTCACCCTCCGGCAACCCCGCGAATTACCCCAACTCTGTTCCATCTTCACCGAGGCCCGGGTGGCCATCACCCCCATGAACGGCACTCTGCGCTTCGGGGGAACCATGGAAATCGGAGGCCTCAACGAGACCATTAATCCGCTCCGAGTCCGGGGCATCATCAAATCAGTGCCGAAGTATTTCCCCCGCTTTGAGGAGGCTGATTTTGCGGGCATCGAACCATGGTTCGGCTTGCGCCCGGTACCACCGGATGGCCTTCCCTACATCGGTCGAACGAAACGATTCTCCAACCTCTGCCTGGCCACGGGACACGGCATGATGGGTATCAGTCTGGCCCCGATCACCGGCCAACTCATCGCCGACACGCTCACGGGATCCCGGCCCCGCTTCGATCTATCTCTGCTCTCGCCCGATCGCCATTCGTAAGCGCCTGTCCGAAACGCGCCCCCCCCGATCGCAGCCCCTATTGAGAGGCCAAAAAAACCAGGAACCGAAAAACCCCAAGTTCTGATAGGGACGGTTTATCAACGGAGAGACCCTCGGAAATCCGAGGACCATGGAAATTCGAGACCCATCGAAATGGACGGGGGCCGGCTTTTTGAGCCGACCCCCAAGTGATGAAAACAATCACGCCTTCACTCGAGGCGCCATAACCATGACGAGGCAAACACCCAACCCCTACCCGCTGCCCCGCCATCAGCACGTTTCCTTTGCCAACCCTTAGCGGATAGTTACCAACCACCTACTACGACGCGGTAACTTCCAGATTGCTCAAAGTTTTTTAAGAAATCTCTACAGGAGCCCAAAGCCCCGGAAAATCATGGGGCAAGCGGCTCGCTCACCCGCAGCATGACCTCATTGCGGCGGAAGATCGAAGGGGTCCAGGGCGGATCGAAGTAGCCGTAAATCGGTGTCGGATCAGCCACTGCCAGCCCACGGGCCGCGACCCAACCCTGCAACTCCTCCAAGAACTCCGCCTCCCGTTCCGATGAGCGGCCACCACTGAATCGTCGAACCGCGAAGCGCCCCGCGGCCACCTCGCGACGTCGAACCGAGGCGTCGCTGGGGGTCGGAACCGCCGTGGCGACCATGTCCTTGGGCATCACAAACGCCATGACCCGTTGGGTGGAGTTCCCAGGTGTCGCGGTCGCCGTCATGTACACCGGGGTCGTCATCGCAATCTTCTGCTGAGCCTGGTTGCCTCCAGTGATGAAACGGAACAGTCGACCAAAACTCCCATCCGAATCACCCGAAGTCGTCCCCATGGACGTCTCGACCCACTGGAGCGTGGGGTACTCCCGAAGTTGGAATGCGCCGTCGGACTGGATCACCCGGTACGAGGCCGTTTCGTAGCCGGCACGGACCGCTTGGCAACCACCCGCCGCGACCAGAATCGCCACCAGAACCACCACTGAGCCGATCGCGATTGCCTGAGTCTTCATTGCTCAAACCATCGACCCAATGGCTCTCATTGCAACCATCAACCCACCTTACCCGTTGGTGCGAGTGGTTGCTGTCAGGCCAACACCGCTCGGATCACCTCTCCGTGGACATCGGTCAACCGACGATTGGCTCCCTGGTGGAGGACATTCAGACGTTCATGATTCAGACCCAACAGATGCAAGGCCGTGGCATGGAAGTCGTAGGGTGTAGTGATGTCGTGGGCGGCCTTCCAAGACCACTCATCGCTTTGGCCATGCGCAACTCCAGGGCGCACCCCTGCCCCCGCCATCCAACCCACGAAGGTGCCGCCATTGTGGTCCCGGCCTTCGCTGCTCTGGGCAAAGGGCATTCGGCCAAATTCCGTGTTCCAAAGCACCAGAGTGTCTTCGAGAAGACCCCAGGCCTTGAGATCCTGAAGCAGTCCAGCAATCGGAAGATCGGTCGCCGCACACATCGGCGGGAGTTCCTTGGCCATATTGGCATGGTTGTCCCAATTGCCCGTCGGCCCACCGGCACCACTCCAGACTTGGACGAAGCGAACCCCGCGCTCCACCAAGCGGCGGGCCATCAGGCAACGGCGTCCGAAATCTCCGGACTCGGGACGATCGAGGCCGTAAAGCCGGCGAGTAGCGGGGCTTTCCGCGCTCAAATCGAAGGCCTCCGGGGCGCTCAATTGCATGCGGGCAGCCAACTCATAGGCTTGGATGCGGGCTTCCAGACGCGGGTCTGAATCTTGGGACTCGAGATGCCTGCGATTCCACTGCTGGAGCAACGCCAGGCCTTCGCGGTCGGCCTCCGGCGTGATGCCTTGGGCAGAGGCAGGCGCTCTCAAGTAGGCCATCGGGGACGGATGACCCGCGTGGACGAGGGTTCCCTGATGAGCCACGGGCAGAAATCCTGCCGAGAAATTGCCCCGCTGGTTGTAGGGGAGCCCCTTGGTGTCGGGCAGCACCACAAAGGCTGGGAGGTTATCAGCCTCGCTACCCAAAGCATAACTGACCCAGGCACCGAAGGCGGGGAATCCCGGCAACAACGACCCGGTGTTCATCAGGTAACTGCCCGGTCCGTGGACATTCGTCCGCGACTGCATGGCCATCAGAAATGCCATGTCATCCACGCATCGGGCCAGATTCGGCATCAGGTCGCTGACCCAACGCCCACTCTGGCCATGCTGCCGCAGAGGAACCGGCGGCTTGAGCACCTTGCCGGGCTCGCTGGTGGGAGCCTCGATCCGAACGCTCGAACCGGGATCGAAGGGCTGACCGGCCCGGCGGAACAACTCGGGCTTGTGGTCAAAGAGGTCCATCTGGCTGGCCCCTCCATTCATGAACAATTGGATCACCCGCCGAGCCCGGGGTCGATGGTGCGGCCGGTGCCCCACGGCCTGGGGATCCAAGCGGGAGGCATTGTCGCTCGCCAAGATCTGGCCCAAAGCAACACCTCCGAAACCAGCCCCCAACCGCCGAACAAAATCGCGACGGGAAACCCCGAGACCCTGGTTCAATCCTCTGGTGTTCATGGCAGGAACAAGAACTCGTTGCTGTTGAAGAGCAGCCGGCATGCATTGGCCAGGCCGTGCTGTTGCGCGTAGCGAGCCAGCGACTCCCTCTCAGAGGGCGTGGGCGGGCGACCCCAAACCCAGAGAACGGCCTCATCCCAAGGAATGCCGCCTCCGACCCCGGTTTCTGTTCCTCGAGCCTCCAGAGCCCGGGCCCAGTGCTCGGCCTGACGAATGGAAAAGTCATGGTTCCACAGGGCCAGCGCCTGCTGGAGGGTCACCGAGTTGTCGCGGGCGGGCACCAGTTGATCGCCCGCCGGGCAGTCCAGAGCCTCCATCCAGGGATCGGGCAGCGTCCGGAACAGAAAGCGGTGCACGCTGCGTCGCCGACCCTCGGGTGAATCCAGATCAAAGCGGGTGTAGTCCACCCGGGGTGTCACATGGATGCCCGGCTTGAGGTCGAATTGGCGGTCACCGGGACCGCCCATCCTCAAGTCCAGGCGATCACTGATCAGCAGCATGCCATCCCGCACACATTCAGCGTCCAAGCGGGTCCGATTCATCCGGCTGAGCCATTGATTCTCCCCGTCGGAGGCTGTCTCGGCGTCAGCAGCCCCAACGCCTTTCTGGCTGCTCTGGCGATAGGTTGTGCTGGTCAGGATCAAGCGGTGGAGTGCCTTGAAAGAACCCCGGGCCTCATCCCGAAACCACACGGCCAACCAATCGAGCAACTCGGGGTGGGATGGAGCTGCGCCCATGCGACCCAAGTCGTTGGGGGTGTTCACCAAACCGCGTCCGAAATGGTGGAGCCAGACCCGATTGACAATGGAACGCCACGTCAGCGGATTGTCTCGATGGGACAGCCAACGTGCCAGCGCCGCACGCCGATCCCCCTCCTCGGAACCTTCGGACACCGAAAACCGGGCGGGAAGACCCGCGATGCAGGACAAGGTTCCCGGCCCAACCGCTTCGCGGGGTTGGGTAATCTCACCCCGGTTCAGGCGGTGGATGGTCCGAGGCCGCAGGGACGGCTTGAGTCCCCCGTCGGGTTCGAAATCACTGGCGGCAGCATAGACCTTCGACGGTTGAGGCAATGCGGCCAATTGCTCCCGAAGGCGTTCCCGCAAGACGAAGGCTGCCACCGAGTGCCCTTGCTCCCGCGTCCATGCCGCAGGTGGTTGCGCGAGGAGCGCGTCGATCTGGGCGGGCACGACACGACTGGCTTGACCCGGAGCATCGGTTACCGAGACACGGAATCGGCCGATCACATGGGAGCGACCATGATCCTGACGCAGGACTAGGCTCCATTGATCTCCGGGGCGAGGCTGCAGGGGTTCGGCCAATTCGAAGACTGCGCGGTGCGACTGGCCCTCCTTGGGATGGATGCCCCAGGCGGTCTTTTCCTGTCCGTCGATGGCATGAGCCGCGGTCCATCCGTCTTGATCAAACGTAGAGGTGGCCCGCGCCCAACGAAGCCGCCGAGGCTCGGTGGCTCCCGGAGAAGAGACCCACAATTCGATTTCGCTGAGGTGGAGATTCCCGTTTTCTTCATTTCGACCCGGGCCGCGATGAGGCAGCGAATCGTCGGGCAAGAGTTCCAACTGAATCGCTCTCAGCGGACGCCCGCCGGCGGGCCGCGTCAGGGTGTAGGTGTCTTGCTCTGGCCGGTTTCCGCTGGCTCGATACGAGCCGTCGGATTGCCGTTGGAGGATGGCCTTGCCCGCCGAAAAAAACGTCTGGGCCTCCCAGACAGCCCACACCGCGGGCCGCAAACGGCGCTGCTCCGACCACTGCCGCACCTCGTCGCGAGTCTGGGGCGATTCCAGCAACTCCGCATCACCCCGCTCCACCTGACGTTGCTGGTGCATCCAACGCTGCCGCCGGACGTGGACCGACGGATCCCGATCAAACACCCGATTCGCGCGCTCGACGCCAGAGAACACCGCCTGCAGCGCATAATAATCGGTCTGCGGAATCGGATCGAACTTGTGGTCGTGGCATCGGGCGCAGTGAACCGTGGTGCTGTTGAACACCGAAAAGACGGTGCTGATCATGTCATCGCGATCGACGTACCGCCCCAATTGGCGGTCGAGCGTGTCCTCGCGGATGTCGCGCAACGAACTTTCGTCCCAGGGGCCTGCGGCGATCATGCCCAGGGCCACGGTGGCCTCGGGGCGATCGGGATACAGCACATCTCCGGCAACCTGCTCCTCGATGAAACGTCCATAGGGCCTGTCGGAATTGAATGCCTCGACCAGATAATCCCGATACGGCCAGGCCTGTTCGCGGATTCGGTCCTGATCGTGGCCGTGGGTCTCGGCAAAGTGGACAACATCCATCCAGTGGCGTGCCCAACGTTCTCCGTAGCGGGGCGAGGCCAGCAAGCGGTCGATCTCCCGCTCGTAGGCTTGCGGTGATTCATCCGCCAAGAACCGCTGATAGTCGCTGGGCGACGGAGGCAAGCCGATCAAGTCCCAGTGGATCCGCCGCAAAAGGGTCGATCGATCGGCTTCCGGAGAGGGCTTCAGCCCCCGAGTCTGCAATTGTTCCCGGATGAAGGCATCCACCGGCTGGAAGACCTCGGCCTCGGCCTCGGGAATCTGAGGAGAACGCAATGGCGCATAGGCCCAGTGCGGTTCAACCGCCCAAACGGCCATCCTCGTCCAAATCAGGAGGATCCACAGGTGCTTCATGGGGTGATCCTGAGCATGCCCATCCTGCACCCAATGGCCAGTGAGGATCCCAGCCTACCCGGACAACTTGATAACGAATCATCCGCCTGATCGTGACCGAAGATCGCACATCGAGAGACGACCTGAGGGAGAGAAGTTGGTGTGTCATGCCCTTCGATCCCACCCCTCACCAGGAGTTCCACCGTTGACCCCCGCGCCGGCTTACTTAGCCTCAGCACCCGTGAGCCGATTTTCCGTGCGTCTGATGCTGGTGATGACCTGCCTGTGGATCGGGGTGATGAATTGCCCCGCGCCCTTGATCTATCGACCCGGCGAGGGCTGGACCTACGAGGCCGTCGGCGCCGGGGCCGCCTGGCAGCGTAAGCGGGCCAAAGACCAGTTGGTCGTGGCTCAAGAGGCCTTCGACGCCGGCCAGTACCGACTCGCCCTCAAGGCTGCCAAGCACACCACCAAGACGTGGCCGCTGTCCGATTCGTCCGGCCGCGCCCAGTACCTGATTGGCCGCTGCTATGAAGCCCGGAAAATGGATGAACGGGCTTTCAAGGAGTACCAGAAGGCGCTGACCAAATACCCCAAGCTGGACAACTACTCAGAGATCCAACAGCGCCAGTTCGAGATCGCCAACCGCTACCTCGGCGGGCAGTGGTTCAAACTGTGGGGCTACATCCCCTTCTTTCCGTCGATGGACCGCACCGCCAAGCTCTTCGATCAGGTCAACAAAAACGGCCCCTACAGCGAGATCGGTCCCAAGGCGTTGATGAACATCGGTGCCGCCCGGGAGAAACAGAAAGACTACCGCCTTGCAGTGAGGGCCTACGAGCGTGCCGCCGACAAATACTACGACCGGCCCAAGGTGGGAGCCGACGCGATGTACGCTGCGGGCATCGCTTGGAACCGCCTGGCACGGCGTGCCGAGTACGACCAGTCGATCGCCGGCAACGCCATCAACTTCCTCAATGACTTCAAGGCGCTCTATCCCGATGACCAGCGCTCCGAAGAAGCCACGAAGATCGTCTCCACATTGAAGACCGAACAGGCGCGGGGCGCTCTGAAGACCGCCGAGTTCTACGAGAAGTACAAGCGCTACCAGGGGGCCCTGGTCTATTACAATGAGGTGCTCGTGAAGGACCCGAACTCTACGTTCGCGACCCAAGCCCGCGAACGGATCGAATTCCTCAAACCCAAGGCACAACGGCAGGTGCGGCGGTGGTCCGAAAATGATGCCCGCCAACTGGAACGTGAGCGCATCAATGCGACCAACGCGCCGGCTGGCAAGTCCCCGAAACAATCCCCATGAGAACCGCCGCCCAATCCACTCGCTGGCCGGCTGCGGCCTCCCTGCTCGCCTTGACCGTGGGGCTTTTGGTCGGCTGTGGCGGATACTCTCTGGGGCCCAGCAACGGGCAATCGGCCGGTGTTCGTGCCATTCGCGTGGGCCACGTCGCCAACGGCACCGATGAGCCCCGCCTGGCCGACACGGTCAGCCACGCCCTGCGCGCCCAAGTCCATGTCGATGGCACGTTCCGATTGGCCACCCAAGACGACGGCGACATCGTCATCACCACCGCGCTCCAGAAATTCGAGCGCAATCCCCTTACCTTCCAGCCCAGAGACATCATCGCCACTCGCGATTATGACGTGATCCTCACGGCCCACGTCAAAGCCATCGAGGTGGGCAGCGGCAAGGTGTTGCTCGATCAGGAAGTCACCGGGCGAACCACCATCCGCAACACGGCCGACTTGGGTTCCGCCGAGCGTCAGGCCGCTCCACTGCTGGCTGAAAACCTCGCACGCAACATCATCAGCCGCCTCTCCGAAGGTTCCTGGTAACCTCTGCTCGCATGATGGCCGCCACTCCGTTCCGTCGGCTGACGCTCGCTCTGGCGAGGACCACTCTCGGGGCCGCCCTATTGCTGGGCTCGAAGACACAGGCCGCCGAGACTCAGGCCCAGGACTGGCCCGGGTGGCGGGGTCGTAGTCGTGATGGTCACGCCGCCGCCCCCCTGCCTGCGCGTCTTGATTCCGCCCCCAAGCCGCTTTGGCGCAAAACCATTGGGCATGGGTATTCCGGAGTCGTGGTATCGGGCCAGCGCCTGGTCTTCCTCGATGATTCCAGCGGTCAGGAAACCGCCCACTGCCTGGATGCGGCGACCGGTCGGGAAGTGTGGTCTCAGCCCTTCGGCGAGCAGTACTCCGACGAATTCGAAGCAGGCCCTCGATGCACGCCGCTGATCGATGGCAACCGGATCTACGTGCAAAGCTGCTTCGGTGAGTTCGCCTGTCTTTCTCTCGACGACGGCAAGAAGCAGTGGGGGTTTCATTTTCGCGACTACGGAATGTTCTGGGTCAAGGACCGCTCGGGTGGTCCGGGGGCCGCCAACCGACGAGGCAATTCCGGATCGGCGGCCATCTCGGGCGATCGCATCTTCATCCAAATCGGCTCGACCAACGGGGCGAGTATCGCCGCGTTCGACAAAGCGCAGGGCCGGTTGCTCTGGAAATCCCAGAACGACCTCACCAGCTATGCGTCGCTGATGACTGGAACCTTGGGCAATCGCCATCAGGTGATCGGTGTGACCTGCGAGGGACTGCTGGGATTGGATTCTGGCTCGGGAGAAGCTTTGTGGCGGATCCCCTTCAAGACCGGAGCCAACCGCAACGTCCTAACCCCAGTGCTCGACGGCAACGCCCTCTTGTTTGCCAGCTACACCACCGGACTGCGACGGGTGGTCCTCGAAGCCGATGGATCGAAGGTGCGGGCCACGCAGTCCTGGCTCAATGCAGACCTCAAGATCAACTTGTCCACGCCCGTTCTGGTGGGACGCCACCTTTATGGTCATGGCCCCGACAAGGATTTCGTCTGCGTCGAAGCCTCCACCGGAGCCATTCAGTGGCGACAAACCGGCTTCAACCAATACGCCTCGACTGTGGCTTCAGGTTCCCGATTGCTGGTCTTGAACGATATGGGTGAAGCCATCCTTCTGGAGGCTAGCCCTACTCGCTACACCGAACTCGGCCGCTTTCAGGCCTGCGGCAAAACCTTCAGCCATCCGGCCTACGCCCACGGCATCCTCTACACCCGGGATAGTCGAGAGCTGGTGGCCTGGCCACTTCAGCCCTCGGCGCGCTGAGTCCAGCCCTCCAGAGCTCCTCCCCATTGAAACCGATCCTCCTCGAACTCGGCAGCTTCAAGCTCCACTCCTTCGGCCTGCTGGTGGCC
>CANHYD010000006.1 GCA_947464705.1 Verrucomicrobiota bacterium
CCATCGGCCGTCATGGCCATATTGATGACGACGTACGGACGACGCACGGCTGCCGGCCAACCGGTAGGCGGTTCAGTGGAGGAGCATGGCGTCGCCATAACTAAAGAAACGGTATTGCTCCCGGATGGCCTCCGCATACGCCGACTGAATGAGCTCACGCCCCCCAAGCCCCCCTGGATCGGCAAAGGCGCTGACCAACATGAGCAAGGTGCTCCGGGGTAGATGGAAGTTGGTCAGCAGCCCGCCCACCACGCGGAACCGATAGGGAGGGTGAATGAAAATTCGGGTCCGCCCGGTGCACGGTTGGATAGGGCCTTCAGTCTGGGCCGCCACGGTTTCCAAAACCCGCATGCTGGTGGTCCCCACGGCGATGACGCGCCGCCCCGATGCCCGGGCGTCATTGAGAGCTTGGGCTGTCTGGTCGCCCAATTCATACCGTTCTTCGTGCATGGTGTGCTCGGACACCGACTCCGCCTTGACCGGAAGGAAAGTTCCGGCTCCCACGTGCAGGGTCACGTAACACAACCGAACCCCCTTGGCTTCCAGGGCACGCAAAATGCGGTCGGTGAAATGCAGGCCGGCCGTCGGAGCGGCCACCGACCCCGCGGCACGACTGTAGACGGTCTGATAGCGGGTGGCGTCCTGCTCGCTGGCACCCTGTTCACCCCGTTCAATGTAGGGGGGCAAAGGAATTTGACCGATTTGGGCGAGCCGTTCCCAAAAGAACTCCGGCTGATCCCATCGGACCAAGATGTGCCCTTCCGGATTCTTTTCGATGACCTCGCATACCAACTGACCCGTTTCAGGATCCCCGAATTGCAGTCGCATGCCCGGTCGAACCCGCTTTCCAGGGCGGACCATGGCCCACCACAACCCCGCCTCGGTCTCCTCGAGCAACAGCAGTTCCACCCGACCTGGTGACTCCGGTTTTCGCCCCAGCAACCGCGCCGGAATGACCCGAGAATCGTTCATCACCAATACATCGCCTTCCCGCAAAATGTTAACGATATCGGAAAACTTTTGATGCTCCCGCCTCCCAGAATGGCGGTCCAATACCATCAAGCGAGACCCGTCTCGCTCCGCAGGTGGAGACTGAGCAATGCGATCGGACGGCAGGTCGAAATCAAAATCCGCTACACGCATACAGGGAGGAAAAGGGAAACAGCCTAGAATGTCGATCTGAACATGGCTTAAATGTTAACGGTATTCATTGATGTTTTAGAGCAAAGCTGAATTGCGCATAACTTGTTCATAACAGTTAGTGAGAAAAAGCAACGAGCTAGTTGCAAAAAGGGAGGGGATTCCCCTATCCTTTGACCGTTCGAAGGGGCCTGCGCTTTCTGGCACCTCTGGACGAGGGGAAAACCGCTCACGCGTTCGAATGGCCACGGCAGGTGACATCACAGAAATGGGAACTGGTATGACTGGAGCTACTCCAGCATCCCAGCGGCCCCGTTTCACTTGGCGCTACGACCACAAGCTCGATTCCCAGGGCCGGGTTCCCCTGCCCGCCAAATGGCGCCCTGAAGCCCCCTCCAGCCTGTCCCTCATGGCGGTCATGATCCGACACCCGTCGGAGGCAGAGTTCGTGATGGTGCTGCCGGTCGAACAATTCGAGCGCTTCAGCAACCCCATCTGCCAGGGCGACTTCACCGACCCGTTGAGACTGGCCGAGAGACACGACTACGTGGATCGGATCATCGAACTCGAACTCGACAGCGCCGGGCGAATTTGTCTGCCCAAAGAAATGCGCTCGGCCGCAGGTCTGACCGACGATGTTCTCTTCGTCGGTTGCATCGATCGATTCGAGCTTTGGAACCCGGAATCCTACCAGACCGCCCGCCTCTCGGAACGCCTCCTCAAAAAGGTGCAAAACCCCCAAAAGACATGAAGCTGCTGGCACTGCTCAACCCGCGCTCCTGGTTCTCTTCGGGCCAACGCAGCCCCCTGTCCCCTCTCCAACGCACTTCTGGCTTGGGAGGCGTCCCACTCGGCTCCGTCAAAGCACTGCCCGAGACGCTCGTTCGCCGCTTTTTCTCCTTCGAAAACCAGCGGGCTCCCAATCGAAACCTCATTCAGGGCGAACTCCAACTGCCGGCAGTGACTCCCCTGCGCAACGACCTTGTCGAGGACGACGTGGTCCTGGTGCGCCGCCGCCGGGAAACCCGACTCCTGCACGAGACCCGACCCCCAGGAGCCGGCGGAACCCACGATCCCGAATTGGCCATCAACCGCCTGCGAAACCGGGCACCGGTGACAACCCGTTTGGTCGCGCGGGACTGAATGCTGGATGAATCGTGCCCTCATTTTCCCACCAACCCGTTTTGCTGACCGAAGTAGTGAGCGCACTTCAACCCAAGTCGCACGGACGTTACCTGGATGGCACCCTGGGTGGTGGCGGTCACTCCGAGGCCATCCTGGAGGCGAGCTCGCCGGATGGTTTTCTCTACGGTTGCGACCGGGACGCCGAAGCTCTTTCAGCCGCCCGTGACCGACTCCAGCCCTACGCCGAACGGTTGGAAACCCACCAGTGCAATTTCAGCGAGGCGGACCAGTGGATCGCTCCCCGATCCCTCGACGGAATCCTGCTCGATCTCGGTGTGAGTTCCCATCAACTCGACACGCCCGAGCGCGGATTCTCCTTCCAGAAAGACGGTCCTCTGGACATGCGCATGGATCAGAGCGGAGAGGGCCCGACCGCCGCAGACCTCGTCAACACCCTCCCGGCCAGCGAATTGGCGGATCTTTTTTGGAAACTGGGCGATGAGCGTCACTCCCGCAAGATCGCCCGAGAGATCGAAACGGAGCGCCGCAATCGCCCGTTCACGACCACCAGCCAACTGGCCCAATTCATCGAGCGGATCTGCCCCCGGCGGGGTGCTCCGACCCACCCGGCCACCCGCTGCTTCCAGGCTCTGAGGATCGCCACCAATGATGAGTTGACCGCGGTGGAGACCGGCCTCGAGCGCGCGTTCCGTCTGTTGGCCCCCGGTGGTCGATTGGCGGTGATCAGCTTTCAATCCCTCGAAGATCGCCTGGTCAAAGAGTTCATGCGGCGCGAAGCCCGGGATTACGACTTCGAAGGCCCTCAAGACCATCCGGATTTCCGACGCCCGCGACGTCCCCGCGGCCGGGAGCTCGCCCGAAAAGGAATCGTGGCCTCGGAATCCGAACTGAACACCAACCCTCGGGCCCGCAGTGCGCGACTGCGGGTGCTGGAGCGTCTTCCGGAACCATGAGCACCAAAAACCGTTCCGAAATTCGACTCGGCACCATTGTGCGGGCTCTCTTGGGTTCTGCACTCATCGGGACACTGGGCTTCTTGTGGATCCTCCAAAGCCGCGCGCATCAGCGACTTCAAGACCAGATCAGCCAGATCCGCACCCAATGCACAGTGCTGGAGCGATCCATCGGGCGGGATCAGCAGGAGATCGAAAAGCTCCTCACCCGACCCGCGCTCATCCGCCGCATTCAGGAGCTTCGACTGGGACTAACCAACATCGCCTACCGCCAGGTCATCCACGTGACCAACCAAGCCCCTGGCAGCACCCCCAGTTTGGAACTGAGCCGCAACAACACCCATCCCACCGCGCCTGCGCCCCCTATAGCTGTGGCAATCCCCCGCTGAGCCCACCGCATGAATGCCCCGTCTAACCCCGACAAGACATTGACCGGACTGACCGTCCTGTTCTGTGTCGTGTTCGCAGGGTTGGCCGGCAGATTGGTGTACATCCAGGGCGTCCGCCCCGATTCCCCCCGCTACACACTGGGAGCCTCTCCGGCCCGCACCACCTACATTCCAGCACCCCGTGGTGAACTGCTGGATCGTCGCGGCGAACGCCTGACCTATTCCCAGTTCACCTACAACCTCCGCGCCAACCCGGTGGTGATCAGCAACCAAGCCCCCCACTTGGCCGCCCTGCTCTCACCGCTGCTGTCCATTCCGGCCACGATCCTCCAAGACCGCCTGAGCATCCGACCCGAGCTGCGCTGGAAAGCCGACGCCAGCACCAACTCGGCCGGTCTGGTCGCCACCCAATGGGTGCAGGTGCTCCACACCAACCAGAGTGTCCTGGTGGCTTCCAACCTGTCCTTTGTGGAATGGACCCGGGTCCACACCAATTTGAAGGTGTTCCGATCCCCGGAAGAACGCCATCTACTGGCAGCCTCGGCCGCGGTGGCCCGCCGACGGACCAACAGTCCTCCCATCGCCTGGTGGGACTTGCCAAGCCGATATCGCTTTCGCAAGGAAATCGCCCGGGACAACCGGGAAATCAACCTCGCCATGAAGCGGATCCAACCCCAATTGAGGGAGGTCCGCGAAAACGGGATCACTGCCGAAATCATGGAACGGCGCGTGATGCCGCACGGCGAACTGGCCTTGCCTATCCTGGGAACCACCACCAACGGAGTAATTCCCATTGTCGAATACCGGACCGCCACCAACCGCATCCGCGTCCGGACTCGCGAATTGCCGCCCGAGATCCACGGTGCCGACGGCATCGAACGGCAGTTCAACGATGAACTTCAGGGGGTTGCGGGTCAGGCGGTCATCCGCCGGGGCAAAGGCCGCGAGTTGGCCGGCACCCGAGAACTGGACCTGATCCCGCAACCCGGCGCGAGCGTCCGACTGACCATCGATGCCAACCTCCAATACGTCGCGGAGAACGCGTTGCGTCAAGGAATGGCCAAGCTGAAGCCCAATTGGATGTCGGCCATCCTGGTTCGCCCTTCGACCGGTGAAATTCTGGCCCTGGCCAACGCCACGGATCCGGACTACTCGCCGGCCCGACAACCCGGCTCTCCAACGCCCGCTGGCGGCCCACGCAAACCTCAGCATCGCAACCACGCGGTCTCCGAGTTGGTGGAACCCGGCTCCACGTTCAAGCTGGTCACCTACTCGGCCGCCCTGGAAGCGCTCCCGGGGCGCAACCTCTCTCCCGCCTCACGGATCGACTGCGAGGGCGGTTCGTGGCGGCCGCCTGCCGGACGCAGGAAGCCCATCGCCGATGCGCGCGGCCACAAACTGCACACGGTCACTCTGGAAGAGGCCTTCGCCGCATCCTCCAATGTCGGGGCCGCCAAACTGGGATACGCACTCTGGGATCCTGCAGCGCCACCGCGAGCCACTGCGTTGGTCAAGTATGCCGAAGCCTACGGGTTCATGCGTCGCACCGGCATCCTCTGCGGTGGCGAGCCCAACACCCGAATCCCGGCCTGGGACGGCCTCGGAACTCAACTCATTCTTTCCTACGGCTACGGCATCTATGCGACGCCACTTCAGATCACCATGGCCTATGCCGCCGTGGCCAATGACGGCATCCTGATGGAGCCCATGCTGGTGAAGTCCGTGGAGAGCCCCTCAGGCGGCATCATCCGCAACATCGCCCCGCGCCAGGTAGGTCGTGTGGTGCGCTCTGACACGGCCAAGCAATTGGTGCAACTTCTCACCGCCGTGGTGAGCTCCAAAGGCACAGGCAAGGATGCCGCGCTCGATGACTACACCGTCGCCGGCAAGACCGGCACGGCCAACAAAATGACCCAGGCCCACATGGCGGCCGGCGTCACCGCCCATTTCAGCACCTTTGTCGGATTCCTCCCTGCTGAGAACCCTCAGATCTGCCTGTTGGTCTGCGCCGACGAGCCCACCGGGTCTGACGGCCGAGCCGCCTATGGAGCCGCCTGCGTGCCGGTCTTCAAGGAAATCTGCCGCGAGGCGGCCAGCTATCTGACAATCGCTCCGTCTCCCGTTCTGGCCTCCCATGAAGGGGACGCCGATCGCCCCACTCTCCCGCGTCACTGACCATGCTGACCGCTGAACCCATGCTCCAGACTGCGCCTGCGGCTTTGGCCGCAGAGGCGGCCCTCGCGGCGTGTCGGCCGAGGCACCCCGCCCTCGGCACTGGCGAGCCGACGCGGTTCCGCCGATCCGGTCCCTCCCGCAAGGTCGCCTCGCCCCAGACGCTTCCTCAACCGCTCGCGCCCGCTCGCCAGGACCATCCTCTGCAACGGCTGGATCTGTGCAGGATCACCCGTCAGGGACGGGTCTCGGCGGCCACCGCTTCCTTTGTTCACGCCTTGCTCAGCGGCGCAGGGCGTCGTCCGGCCTTGCTGACACCGGAAGGGGGGCTCATGGCAGGCCGACTCTTCCCTCAGCGCCCCAAGATCAGCGAGGCCTCCGAGTGGGAACGACTCTTGGCGACCCACGTCCGATCGGGTGGAGACTGCCTGATCATCGAGGAAGACCCCGAGATCGGCGAGTTGCTGGCGGGCGTTTCACCCCGGTCGAACCTCCAACCACCGCCGTCTTCACGCGCCTGGATCCAAGCGCAGGCGCTGCATTGGCGTGGCAGTCGCCTGCAGGTGCTCTCTCTCGATGGCCCCGCACGGACCGCGCACCTGCCGCTGGTCGGTGGATCAAACCTGCTGGCCCTGGATTTGGCGCTCAACCGGGTCATCCACGCGGGCTGCTGCCCGACCCGAACCCTGGCTGCGCTCCCGCTGCTGGATCCTCCGACCGGACTTCTCGAGCCCGTCCATGCCGGACAACCGTACGGCGTCTTTGTGGACCGGGCTTCGTGTGCCGCTGACCTGGCCGAACTCCTCGCCGAAGCGCGCACCTTGTCGGGGCGGCGCATCGTGCTCGTGACCGGCATCCAAGGCTGCTCGACACCCGAAGAACGACGGGCACTCGGGGCGGCAGCCGCCGCGGCGGACGAGGTGGTCTTCACCAGTGACAACCCACGCCATGTGCCGGTGAGCTCCATTCTCCAAGACCTCCAAGCGGGTTTGGGGGGCGGGGCCATCGAAGAGCCCGACCGTCACATCGCCATCGCAACCGCCGTCCGCAAGGCAAAATCCGACGATTTGGTGATCATCGCTGGCAAGGGAAGCAGGCCTTTCCAGGAACTGGGCAGCGCTGTCATTCCCTGGGACGACCGGCTGCATGCTCGGGATGCGTTGGCCGGGCGCGGCTGGGTGGGAGACTCGCTATGACCCCCCTGCCCAAACCTCACCTTCTCGGCGTTCTGGCCGGCTTGTTTCTGGCCTCGGGCCTGATCATTTCCACCACGCTGCTGACACGTACCTGGCTCAAGGTGGCCGACGCCGAATCCATTTCCGTGACTGGATCGGCGCGTCGCAACGTGAGTTCCGATCTGGTCGTTTGGCGGGGTTCTCTCACCGTCGAAAGCCCCACGCTCCTGGCCTCACAGGCGCTTCTGGGCCAACAGGAGACCATCACGCGCAGGTTCCTCACCGCTCAGGGCGTCACCAACGCCCAGTTCCATCCGGTCGCCATCCAGCGCATCCAAGTCCGCGCCGGCAAACAGCCCGGCGACGCCGACAACGAGACGGAGAGCCCCGCACCCCGATTCCGCCTCAGCCGAACCATCGAAGTGCGCTCCGGCGACATCGATGCAGTTCTGAACATGGATGCCAAGACCTCCGAACTGGTCAATCAGGGCATTGAATTCGCCGCATCCACCCCGGAATTCATTTGGACCAAAGCCGGCGAGGCCAAGATCGAGATGCTGGCCGATGCGGCCCGGGATGCCCGCGCCCGCGCCGAGCAAATCGTCTCCCAGGGCGGGCGATCCATCGCCCGCATGCGCTCGGCCAAGATGGGGGTCTTCCAGGTGACCCCGCTGTATTCGACCCAGAACACCTGGGACGGAATGAACGACACCACCTCCCGGGAAAAGACCGTCACCGCCGTGGTGAATGCGAGCTACGCGTTGAAATAATGGAACCGGTGACACTCCAATTCATCGCCGAAGCCTCCCAAGGGACCCTCCATCCCCCCGAGGCTGGCTGCCTGAAGGTTTCCCGGGTTTGCACCGACTCGCGACACCTTCGGTCTGGCGAGTTGTTTGTGGCCCTGCGCGGCGAACGGTTTGATGGGCACGATTTTCTCAAAGACCCCGGACTGAAGACGGCCTCCGCCGTTGTGGTCTCGCAGGATCGTCTGCCGGAGGTTCCCCAGGGAATGCCATCCATCACCGTGCGAGATACCCGAGAGGCCCTGGGGCGTATCGCCGCGGCCTACCGAAACCGGTTCTCTTTGCCCGTGTTCTGCGTGGCCGGATCCAACGGCAAGACAACCACCAAGGAGCTGCTGGCAGCCCTGCTCGAAACGCGGTTCCCCACCCTCCGATCCCAAGCCAGCTTCAACAATGACATTGGCGTGCCCTTGAGCCTTCTTAATCTGGAAGGGGCGCATGAGGCGGCTGTCCTAGAGGCGGGCACCAATCACCCCGGCGAACTGGCTCCTTTGGTGCGCTGGATCGCCCCACGCTATGGGGTGGTTCCGCAGATTGGGCGGGAGCACTTGGAGCACTTCGGGGACCTTGAGGGGGTCATCGCCGAAGAGAGCGCCTTGGGCGAAGGCTTGCCACACGACGGCGTCTTGTTTCTGAACGGAGACTGCGCCGCAGCCCGACCGCTGGCGTCTCGCACGCTTGCCCGAGTGGTGCGCACCGGATTCGATGCCGGGAACGATTGGCGGGCCCGAATCCTCGAAAACGGCTGGAACTCCACCCGCTTCGAGATCACCGCCCCAGCCTCCGAATGGTGCGGCGTGTTCGAGATCGCGGTACCCGGCAGGCACATGGTCTCCAACGCCATTCTCGCCCTGGCGGCCGCCGCCGAACTGGGAGTCCAACCCGACGCGGCGCGGAAAGCCTTGTCTGGCTTTTCCGGGGCCAAACAGCGCCTCCAATGGTCCGAACAGCGCGGTATCCGCTGGTTGGACGACACCTACAACGCCAACGCCGACTCCACACTGGCCTCGCTCCAGACTCTTTCCGAACTGCCCTGCACCGGACGTCGTGTGGCCGTGCTGGGTGACATGGCCGAACTGGGCGAGCACACCGCCGAGGCGCACCGAGAGGTCGGAGCTGCCGCCCATCGTCTGGGCATCGACCTGCTGGTTTGCATCGGCCACTCAGCCGGCCACACCGCCGACGGCGCCACCGGTATGCGTCAGGTGTTGTCCTTTCCCGACGTAGAACGGGCCGTCCCCGCACTCCGTCCCCTCATCCAACCGGGAGACTGTGTCTTGGCCAAGGCTTCTCGCAGCAGCCGTCTGGAACGGCTTTTCGAGGCACTCCAGCACGAACGCATCGAAAACCACTGACCCGGCATGCTCTACAAGCTCTCAGAATTGTTCCCAGTGGTTCCTTGGACGGTGTTCAAGTACGTCACCTTCCGTAGCGCAGGCGCGGCCATCACGGCGCTGCTGCTGAGTTGGCTTCTGGGCCCACGGGTCATCGAAGGCCTTCGAAACCTGAAGTTCCGTCAAGACTACCAACCCAAGGATGTCCGCAATCCCAGCGATGCCACGGCGGCGGCGGCCGACTTGGCCAAACGAGGAACTCCCACCATGGGTGGCGTTCTGATCCTGCTGGTGTTGGACATCTCCGTGTTCCTCTGGGCCCGACCGAACACACTGGTGCTGCTGACCATGCTTTCGTTGATGGTATTGGCTTTCCTCGGCTTCTATGACGACTGGCTGAAGGTCTCGAAGCAGAACGCCGCCGGCGCCCGGTCCCGGGTGAAGTGGGTCGTGCAACTGGTGCTCGCCCTGTTGGTCGGGGTCTATTTGTGGCAACTACCTTCCACCCGTACCCTGGTGGCCGACATCCAGATCCCGTTCTTTAAGGACCCCATCCTCCGATCCGTCCCTTGGATTGGCATCCCGCTGGTGGCTCTCACCATTATTGGCAGTTCCAACGCGGTGAACCTGACCGATGGCATGGACGGGTTGGCCATCGGCTGCACCCTCATCGTGGCCATCGTCATGCTGATCCTGACCTACTTGTCCGACAACGTGAAGCTGGCCACCTACCTCCAGATTCCGCATGTCCGGGGGGCTAGTGAACTGACAGTGGTCTGCGCCGCCTTCATCGGGGCTTCACTCGGCTTCCTGTGGTTCAACTGTCATCCCGCCGAGGTCTTCATGGGCGACACCGGGTCGCTGGCCCTGGGCGGAGCACTGGGCATCATGGCCGTGCTGATCCACCAACCGCTGGTGCTCCTCATCGCGGGCGGAGTCTTCGTGGCCGAGGCGGCCAGCGTGATGCTGCAAGTGGGTTGGTTCAAATACACCCGCCACAAGTACGGGGAAGGCCGACGGATCTTCCGGATGGCCCCCCTTCATCATCACTTCCAGAAGCAGGGATGGAAGGAATCGAAAATCGTCACCCGCTTCTACATCGCCGGCATCCTGTGCGCGGTATTGGCGCTGAGCACCCTCAAAATCCGATGAGTGCCCAAGCCCCGAATTGCATCCGCACCGGTGTTTTCAGCCTCGCTGGATCACCGATTTGCATCTCTGACCGGATGTTCCTTGATCGTGCCGGTTTCGATTGTTTAATTGAGACTTCGTCAGCGGCACACGGCGGCTTCATCAGGCCCCCGAACCGCATCGCCTCGGCGATCCGTGCACACCCAGACTCATCCAGCATCCCAACAGACGCGCCCACAAGCCCCGGCCGAGCTGAACCGTTTCCCAATCGTGGAAGCGGTGGATGCCACCGTTTCCTGGTCCTTGCAATCACGACCACACTCACTTTCGTCTCGACCCGGGTGGAGGACCCGGTTCGGTACGAATCCGACAAAACCCCATCCTCGACCCACGACGTACCGTCTATCCGCCTAACCCCATGAGCACCCCCAACTCCCCGCTGCTGCCTGGCTCCAAACTGGAACAGGCCGCCAAGAGCAAATCCACCTTCAGCATCGCCGCCTTCATTTTCAGCGCCCACGTGGCGGTGTTCCTGGTGGTACTGCTCAACGGCTGCAACAAGGAGAGTTCCGTCGCCAACACGGAGCCCGCCGCCGCCACCAATCAGACGGATCTGGCTGTGCAACCCGGATTCGGGGCTGTAGACACCAATGCTCCCGTTCAACCCACCGGTCTCGACACCAACACAGTGGCCACTCCCCCAGGAAGTGCTGTGACCTTTCCGGGCAACCTCGCGATCAGCACCAACCCTCCGGCACTGCCCATCGCTCCTCCGGACCTGGGCGTTAGCACTCCGGGTGGAGCCACGGCCCAGGACACCACCGGCGGCGGATCCGAGTACAAGATTAAGAGCGGCGACATCGCCTACAATATCGCCAAGACCCACGGGGTCTCCCTCAAGGCCCTCAAGGATGCCAATCCCAGCGTGGACTTGGGCAAGCTGAAGGTCGGACAGACCATCCAGATACCGGCTGCCGGCGCGTCCAACCCAAAGACTGCGGCGACCACGCTCAAGAGCGACTCCGCCAATGAACCCGCTGCGACAGGTACGACCACGGCCTACACGGTCAAGGGCGGTGACACGCTCGGCAAGATCGCCAAGAAGCACGGGACAACGCCCAAGGCCATCCGCGCGGCCAATGGTTTGAGCAGCGACAAGATCAACGTCGGTCAGAAGCTCAAGATTCCAGGCAAGTCGGCCACCACCGAGACAGCGGAACCGGCCACCAAGGCGCCCATCGATGCGTTGCCCACGTTGCCGCCCCCTACCTTGCCGCCGGCCGGCACGGGTCGCTAAAGAGCCCAGATCGAGGGACGTCCGCCCCGACGGACGTCCCAACTCCACCTGAGTCGTCTCTGCCATGCGCTCCACCTCCATCCTGTTGCTGCTGACCGTCAGCCTGTTGCTGGCCCTCAGCTTCACCATGCTGGCCAGTGCTCTGATGATGGAGTCCCGGTTTTCGAACCTCGTCACGACCCAGGCCGTGGCCATTGTCGCAGGGGCGGCCCTCATGTGCATTCTGTGGCGGAAGGACTACCGCCTCTGGCTCAAGGGGCACTGGTGGTTCTATGCAGGCGCCATCGTGATATTGGCGATGGTGCTCACCCCGGCAGGCACCTACCGCAATGGCGCCCAGCGTTGGATTTTCGGCATCCAACCGGCGGAGTTTGCCAAGATTCCCTTGCTGCTGACCCTGGCAGCTTGGGGGGCTCGTTTCGGGCCGCGCATGCGCTTCGGCGGCACGTTTTCAACCCTTCTGTGGGGATTGATCCTCCCGGGCCTGGTCATCGTTCCGTTCCTCGGATTGCTGTACAAACAACCGGACCGCGGAACCATGATTCTCTTTGGCATGGTCACTGTGGTGGTGCTTTTGCTCAGCGGCATGCGCAAGCGGTACGCCATCTTTCCGACCCTCCTCGGGGCCGGACTGGCATTCCACTTCTACAATTCCAGCAAGATGGTCCGCGACCGAATGGACGCCTTCCTGCACCCAGAACTCTTCCCTCAGACCACGGGCTCACAGGCTCTCAAGTCGCTGGCGGCTCTCCGGGAGGGCGGGTTGGAAGGAGTCGGGCTCGGATCCGGAGTGATCAAGCTCACCATCCCGGAGCAGCACACCGACTTCATCCTCCCGGTCATCGGTGAAGAACTAGGCCTGTTTTTCACGCTGGGTGTGCTCATCGCCTTTGTTGTCATCCTGCTCTGCTCAGTACGGATTGCCTCGCGGGCGGCGGACGTCGAAGGACGGTTGCTGGCCGGCGGCATCGGTTTCCTCATCGCCTGCCAGGCGATGATCAACATCGCAGTGGTGACCAACTCGATGATCAACAAGGGAATGCCGCTGCCCTTCGTGAGCCGCGGAGGCTCCAGCGCGGTCAGCATGCTGGCACTCGTAGGACTCCTGCTTTCGATCGCCCGCCGGGCACCGGAGACATCTCAGGAACCGCGCCGCAGCGGAAG
The DNA here is from genome assembly GCA_947464705.1 of Verrucomicrobiota bacterium. Taxonomy (GTDB): domain Bacteria; phylum Verrucomicrobiota; class Verrucomicrobiia; order Limisphaerales; family UBA9464; genus SXXZ01. The sequence goes on from CANHYD010000006.1 coordinate 12,708, forward strand.
CAACCCGTTCGAAACCTCAGAACTGGAATCCCTGCCCGCCCAATGAACTCCAACCCTGGCACCCATACCCATGTCGCCATCGCCTGCGGCGGAACCGGAGGACATCTGTTTCCGGGCCTGGCCGTGGGTCGGGAACTGGGGGCGCGCGGGGCCCGGGTCACGCTGCTGATCTCGCCCAAGGAGGTCGATCAGGCAGCTGTCCGGGGGCTGACCGGCCTCCAAACGGCAACACTGCCGGCGGTGGGTCTACAGGGCCGCAACTACGGGGCGTTCCTCTTGGGATTCGCCCGCGCTTGGCAGTCCGCCCGACGGCAGTTCTCCGATCGCGCGATTTCTCAACGACCGCCCGACGCCATCCTGGGGATGGGGGGCTTTACGGCCGCACCGCCGATGCTCGCCGGGCGTCAATTGGGTGCAGCGACCTTCCTCCATGAATCCAACACCATCCCCGGACGCGCCAACCGGTTGATGGCCCCCTGGACCCGCGAGGCCTTCACCGGATTCGAGGAGACGGTCGCCCGCCTGGGACGCACCCGCGTAACCTGCACCGGCACGCCGGTCCGCGACAACATCGCCCAGTTGCGCCACCACCGCGACCCCCGATTGGCCAAGGCCTGCCTGGGTCTTGACCCGGACAAACCGGTGCTCCTCATCACCGGTGGTAGTCAGGGAGCCCGCGGTCTCAATCAGTGGGTTTGCGCCGCCCTGCCAGGATTGGCCAGCGCCGCTCCGGATCTCCAATTCATCCACCTCTCAGGCACACCGGACCTGGCGACCGTCGAGGCGGCCCATCACCCGCTGGGTCGGCGATCAATGGTTCGTCCGTTCCTAAAGGAAATGCACCTGGCCTTGGCCGCAGCCGACGCGGTAATCAGCCGAGCCGGAGCCTCTTCGCTGGCCGAGTTGGCGGCCCTACGGATTCCCTCGATCCTGATTCCGCTGCCCACGGCCCAGGACAATCACCAATTCCACAATGCCAATGCGTTGGCCCGAAGCGGAGCGGCGGTATTGCTGCCCCAATCCAACCCGGATCCGGAACGACTCCGTTCGGAGGTGCTGGCCCTGCTGCACGACACCGCACTGAGGGCCTCCATGGAACGGGCTTTGACCCAGATCGATCGGCCCGAGGCAGCTTCACTCATCGCCGAGAGCATTCTCGAACACCTCCGACAACCCTTCACCCAAGCCGTCCGCAGGACTGCAGCCTCGCGCGCACTGCCCCCGGCCCATCGCTGGATTCCCTTCAAGGAGGCCGCATGAACACACCGCTCCGACTCAGCCCAGAACCGGTCGACCCGGCCATCGAGGCGGCCGCCGCGCATGCCGAGGACATTTCCAACGCCTTCCGCGACCTGCAGATCGTGTTGCCGCCCGACACCGTGGTCCGGCGCGATGAACCGCTGGCCCGACGCACCACGCTCCGGGTGGGTGGCCCAGCCGATCTGTTCATCGAGCCCAGCTCCGACAACGCTCTGGCGAGCACGCTCGAGATCGCCCACCTGCGCGGTATTCCCGTATTTCTGCTGGGCCGAGGTTCAAACCTCTTGGTCCGCGACGGCGGCATCCGAGGAATCGTTCTTTCTCTGTCCCACCCCCACTTCTCGCGCATCGAACTTCAAGGTGAACGGATCACCGCCGGCGCCGGGGCACGACTCAAGAGCATCGCCCACGAAGCCCGACGTGCCGGGCTCGGTGGCGTGGAGTTTTTCGAGGGCATCCCCGGCTGTCTGGGCGGCGCCCTGCGGATGAACGCCGGAGCCATGGGAGCCTGGACCTTCGATACCGTGGAGGAATTGCGCTGCATGAGTCCCTCGGGACAAATCCTGACGCTGCCAGCCCAGGAGGTGACCGTGGAGTACCGGGCTTGTCCGCTTCTGAGAACCCACATCGCGCTGGGTGCGGTGCTCCGTGGTCGCCCCGATGATGCCGACGTCATCCGCGCCAAGATGGACCAGTTCTCGAACAAACGCTGGACCAGCCAGCCCAATCAGCCGAGCGCCGGGTGCACCTTCAAGAACCCGCAACCCACCCTGCCCGCGGGGCGCCTGCTCGATGAGCTGGGCCTCAAAGGCACCCGTGTCGGAGATGCCATGGTCAGCGATGTCCACGCCAACTTCTTTGTGAATATGGGCCAGGCGCGAGCAGCCGATATCCTCGAACTCATCGAACAGGTCCGCACGCGCGCCCGCGAACTCCGAGGCATCGAACTAGAAACCGAAGTGGAAATCGTCGGCGAAGACGCATGAGCTCTCCCCTTCACATTACGGTCCTGCGCGGCGGGCCCTCGGCGGAACGAGACGTCTCCCTCCGCTCGGGTGCCGCCGTCGCCTCGGCACTGAGGTCCCTAGGGCACCGCGTGGACGAGCTGGATCCCCTCCCGGGTGATTTGCAAATTCCCGTTGGCACCGAGGTCGTCTTCCTGGCGCTGCACGGAACCTACGGCGAAGACGGCACTGTCCAGTCGGAGCTCGAGGAACTCGGCGTGCCCTACACCGGTTGCGGCGTGTCCGCCTCGCTCTACGCATTCGACAAGATCCTCACCAAGCGCCGCTGCCTGAAGGCCGGTGTTGCCACAGCCCGATTCGAGCGATTCATCGACGCCTCGGCCCCTTGGCCGGCCGGCTGGCAACCACCGGTTGTCCTGAAACCCACCCGCCAGGGATCGAGTGTGGGGCTTCAGTTCGTCGACCGCATCGAAGACTTCCCGCGCGCGCTGGCCGAGTCTCTCGGTCACGGCGGCGAGGTGCTGATGGAGGAGCGCATCGTCGGCCGGGAGACCACCGTGGGCATCCTGGAGGGATCGCCCCTCCCCGTGGTGGAAGTCCGACCCAAGTCGGGCTCTTACGACTACACCAACAAGTACACCGCCGGTCGGACCGAGTATTTCTGTCCGGCAGACTTCGATCCGTCCGTCACCCTCCAGATCCAGCAATCGGCGCTGGCGGCCTTCGACGCCATCGGTGGGCGGGATTACGCCCGGGTCGACGTGATGGTGCGCCCGGACGGGTCTCCCGTGGTCCTCGAAGTCAACACGCTGCCGGGCATGACTGAGACCAGCCTACTCCCGAAGGCTGCTGCAGCAGCCGGCATTTCCTTTCCCCAACTGTGCGACCGCATGGTGCGACTCGCCCTCCGCAGACAGGCGCCCCCCCGATAACCCATGTTCGGCCGATCCCACGAAAACCGCAGGCGTCCCAAGGGAGGCACCGTCCTTCATGCGAAGCTCTCGGCCGACGCGTCCGGTGACGCGAACCCCGGGTTGCGTCGCTGGATCATCCGGGCCTCGGTAACGCTCACCCTCGTGGCCTCGGTGGCGGTGGGCGGATGGTGGCTTCGCGAGAATTGGATCAACCGGATCCCGGCCCTGGCCATCCGAGAAGTCATTGTCGAAGTCGATGGCGTGCTGTCACCCGAAGAGGTCCGCCGCTTGGCTGGGGTTCCGCTGGGCCGAAACATCCTCTCGGTGGATCTCCCCCAACTGCGCGACCGGCTGCAGAACCACCCCCGGATCGCCTCGGCCCGCATCATCGCCGAATTTCCCGGAAGCTTGCTGATCCGCATCCGGGAGCGGCTGCCACTGGTTGCCGTCGAGCCCTTGTCAAAAAACGGACTCCAAGCCCGTTACCTGCTCGATGAATCGGGCCATCTGCTGTTGCCACTCGATCCTTCCAGCGCTCCGGCCGAAGCCGTGGCCGCCGAGGCGGCGCTCCCGGTGCTCATCGGCTACCATGCCCAGCGGCCCACCGCCCAGGCCGACACGCTCCGTGCGCTCGAGCTCGTCAAGACCTACGAATCGTCTGCACCCGGATCATTGCCCGACATTCGATCGATCTCCATCGCCGAGCCCGGCGTGCTGATGGTGACCACCGACACCTCGGCGGAAGTCACCTTCGCGGCCCGCGACTACGGCACCCAACTGCAGCGTTGGTGCGACATCCTCCATCAACTCCGAGAACTCAAGGAGTCCCGGACCATCCAGAGTCTGGACCTGAGTGTTTCCCAGAACTCCCCCATCCGGTGGAATGACCCACCCTCGGTGTCCGCTCCGCCTGAAGTCCCCGAACGGGGTGGCCGCCTCAAACCCAAACGCATTCCCCGACGTTCCCATGTTTAAGGACTCCCCAATCCTGGTCGGACTCGAGATCGGAACCTCAAAGATCTGCGCCGCCATCGGCGAGGAGAACGAGCGCGGCGAGTTCACGCTGCTCGGCATCGGGCAATCGAAGTCGCACGGAGTTCGCAAAGGAGAGATCGTCGACCCGGCCAAGGCGCTGGAAGATGTCCGCGCCGCATTGGGCAATGCCGAGGAGCAGGCCCAGGTGACCGTCCGCAATCTGTTCCTGGGCATCACCGGCCGCCACATCGAGGGTTTCAACAACACCGGCATGCACCCGGTGGCCTCGGACGATCGCTTGGTCACCCCGCAAGATGTGGCCGATGCCGCCAACAACGCCAAGGCCATCACCCTGCCTGCCGAGCACACCATCCTGCACACGATCCGCCAGCGCATTTGCGTGGACGGGGTCGAGGTCTCCGATAACCCCGCCGGGATGTTGGGCCGCAAGGTGGAGGCGCATGTCCATGTCATCCACGGCAATTCCCTGCGGATCCAGAGCTCGATGCGCCTGGTGCAATCGCTTTCGATCGAGGTCAACCAGCCGGTCTTCAACGGTTTGGCCAACGCACAGGCGGTGTTGACCCCGGAAGACAAGGAGAACGGAGCTCTGGTCATCGACATCGGGGGCGGAGCCACCGAATTCGTCTTTCAGCAAGGCCAGGCCATCCGCCAATCCGGAGTCTTTGCTCTGGGGGGCGACCATCTCAGCAACGACATCGCGCTGGGGCTGAAGATTAACATCGCATTGGCTGAAAGGCTCAAGATCCAGCATGGCAGCGCCGTGGTCGCATCCAGCAGCCAGGGACAGTCGGTCCCGCTGAGTGAAAACAACTTGGGACTCTCGCAGCGGGAGGTGAGTCTGGAACACCTCCACCGCATCATGTCCGTTCGGTTGCAGGAACTCTTCGAACTCATCGCCGAGCGTTGCGCAGAGAACTGCCTGCTCGACGAGGCTCGGGCCGGAGTTTTCCTCTCCGGCGGATGCTCCCACATTCCCGGCATCGACGCCTTGGCCCAACGCATTTTCCGACTCCCGGTCACCCGAGGCACCTGCCGCAACATCACCGGTAACACCACCACGATGTCCCATCCGGAATTCGCGACAGCCATCGGCATTGCCCGGTATGGCGGCATGCGCTTGCGCAACCGTCCGCGCACCCGCTTCAGCATCCGCGATGTCCTGCCCTTCCTCCGCTAACCCTTCGCCCCACCCCTCCATGAACGATGCCTCGATCCGCTTCATCGCCGTTGGACACGCGGGCGCCCAAATCTTGAGCGGCCTGCGCGAGCGATCCGGAAGCCCTCTCGAATGCGCCCACGCCGACACCAGCCCGGAATCCCTCCGAATCTCTCCGATCGACCGAAAGATCACGCTGGGGCTATCGGTCAGCCACGGTCTCGGGGCTGGCGGCGACCCGGAGATCGGGCGACTGAGCGCTGAGACCGACCTTTCTTCCATCCGCGAGTTCACTCAAGGAGCACGACTGGTCTTCGTCATCACCGGACTCGGAGGCGGGACCGGTTCTGGAGCGGCTCCGGTCATCGCTCGGGCCGCACGTGAATCCGGGGCACTCGTTTTGGTGATCGCCACGACCCCCTTCGACTTCGAACGGCGTCGACTCCTCTACGCCCAGGAATCTCTGGATCGCCTGCGCGTCTCCGCCGATGCGGTTCTGGCCATCTCCAATCAGCGGGTCCGCCGGATGCACGATGACCGCACCCACCCCCATGAGCTGTATCAGTTTGCCAACGAACTGTTGGCCCAGACCCTTCAGGGCCTATGGCGACTGCTCAACGCGCCGGGCCTCATCCCGCTAGACTTCGCCCACATCGAGCGCCTGCTGCGGGGCCGCCATGCCGAGAGCGCCTTCGCGGCCGTCCAGGCGACTGGGGAGAACCGAGCCCATGCCGCCGCCGAGCAATTACTGACCCACCCGTTCCTCGACACCGGTGCAGCCCTGGCCTCGGCCAAGGAAGTCTTGGTCAGCGTCGCGGGTGGCGATGACTTGCAGATCGGCGAGGTGGAGCGCCTGATCGAAGCCCTGCAAGGACGGTGTCCCACCGCCGAATTCATCGTGGGCGCCTCGATTGACCCCGCCCTCACCGGGCACCTCCACGTCACGGCCATCACCACACGCCCCGCCGCCTCGGCACCCAATCCGTTGGTCGGATCGGGCTTTGCCCGGAATGAGCCCGTACCCTCCCCGACGGGCAACGATGCGGGGATGCACCGCGGTGGCCCCGTCGTCTTCAACGGCGAGGATTTCAACCGGGAACCCGAAATCCGCGCCACCACGGACTCCCGATTTCTCC